>DASRIK010000638.1:0-10266 GCA_035650035.1 Burkholderiales bacterium
GCGGTGATGCTGATCGACGGCATCGTCACGTTCGAGTCCGCGCACGACGAAAAGCGCATGAAGGACAGGAAAGTGCTCGACGTGCGAAGCCGCGTCGAGCTTTACGGGGACGACGCGCTCACGCGGGCGATGCCTTCGCGGCAGGGCATCGTCGAGCTCACGCTCAGGAACGGGCGCGAGCTCAGGACTCATGTGAAGGCGGTGCGCGGCACGTCCGACAACCCGATGACCCGCGCCGAAGTCGACGAGAAGTGTTTCCATCTCATGGCGCCGATTCTCGGCAAGAAGCGCGCGCGGCTCCTCTGCGACACGGTCTGGACGCTCGAGGACGTCTCCAGCATGCGCAACCTCAGGCCTTTGTTGAGAGCGTGATCGCCCGCGGCTAGAATCAGGTTCGTCATCGCGGACGAACGTCCGTGATCGATGTAACTGCCGTCATCCCGGGATTGGCCCGGGATCCATGTTGAGAATGGATCCTGGTTTTCACCAGGACGACGAAGTCTTTCCTTTGCGTCCTCCGCGGTCGATGTCTGGTTCGATGGCTAAACAACCCGCCACAGGCAGAGAGCTTTTCCAGGCGCTTTTCGAGCCGCGCGCCGTCGCGCTCGTCGGCGCATCCGGCGACGCTCGCAAGAACACTTCCAGGCCCCAGCGCTATCTCCGCAAACACGGCTACAAGGGACGCATCATTCCGATCAATCCCGGACGCGACGAAATGTTCGGAGAAAAGGCGTACCCGGACATCGCCAGCGTCCCGGAGCCGATCGATCACGCGTTCATCATGGTGCCCGCGAAGGCCGTGCAGGCAGCGATCGAGCAATGCGCGCAGAAAGGCGTGCCTGTCGCGACCGTATACAGCGACGGCTTTGCGGAGACCGGCCCGGAAGGACGCCGCAACCAGGACCGCATACTCGAGATCGCGCGCGCCGGCGGCGTGCGCGTCATCGGCCCCAATTGCATCGGCCTCGTGAGCACCGATCCGGGCTGCGCGATATCCGTCAACGCCGTGCTCGATATGCTCGAGATCAAAGTGGGACCGCTTGCGATCGTGTCCCAGAGCGGCAGCATGCTCGGGGGACTGCTGTCGCGCGGCCTCGGGCGCGGCGTTGGATTTTCGAAACTGGTCTCCGTCGGAAATGAATCCGACCTCAGCGTCGGAGAGTTCGCAGACCTGCTCGTCGACGATCCGCACACGAGCACGATCCTGCTGTTCATGGAAACCCTTCGGGATGCCGACAGGCTCGCGCATGCGGCGCGGCGCGCCTACGCGGCGGGCAAGCACGTGATCGTATACAAGCTCGGCCGCTCGGAAGTCGGCCAGGATCTCGCGGCATCGCACACGGGGGCCATGGCGGGATCCGACGAGATGGCGGACGCGTTTTTTCGTGCGCACGGGATCCTGCGCGTGGACACGCTGGAGAACCTTTTCGAATTGCCGGCGCTCGTCGCGGACCAGAAACCCTCCCGGCGGCATCGGGTCGCAGTGATGACGACCACGGGGGGCGGCGCTGCCAGCGTCGTCGATCGGCTCGGCACGTTCGGCGTCGAGGTCGTCGCACCCACCGACGAAGTGATCGCGAAGCTTGCCGGACAGAACATCGCGATCGGCAAGGCACGGCTGACGGATCTCACGCTCGCCGGCGCCAAGAAAGAAATTTACAGCGCAGTGCTGAACGCGCTGCTCGCGTCGGATCATTGCGATCTGGTGCTCGCGGTTGCGGGCAGCTCGGCGCAGTTCCAGCCGCAGGTTGCGATCGAGCCTCTGCTCGAAGCGGACCGTCGTGGAAAACCGCTCGCATCGTTTGCGGCGCCGCACGCGGAGACCTCGCTCAAGCTCCTCGCGGACGCCGGCATCGCGAGCTTCCGCACGCCCGAATCCTGCGCCGACGCAATCCGCGCCTGGCGCGACTGGCGGCCGCCGGTGGAAAAACCGGCGCGAGATCGTGGGCGCGTCGATGCTGCGGCAAACCTGCTGGCCGACGCGAGCGCGCAGCTCGACGAATATCGCTCGGGCGCCGTCTTCGAAGCGCTCGGCGTACCGCGTGCCGCATCGGAGGTGATCGAATCTCCGGAGCAACCGGTGAGCGTCGCCTTTCCCGTTGTCGCAAAGATCCTTTCGCCCGACATCCTGCACAAGACCGACGCGGGGGGAGTCCTGCTCAACATCGGCGATGCCGCGGCGCTGCAAAGTGCCGCCCGCGAGATCCTCGATCGCGTGCGCTCGACGCATCCCGTTGCGAAGATCCAGGGCATTCTCGTCCAGCGCATGGAGAAAGGCCTCGCCGAACTGATCCTGGGCTACAAGCGTGATCCTCAGGTTGGACCGGTGGTCGTGCTCGGCATCGGCGGGGTGCTTGCAGAGATTTACAAGGACTTTGCCGTGCGACTTGCGCCCGTCAGCATCGAAGACGCCAACGCCATGGTCGACGAAGTGAAAGGGCTCGCGGTGATACGCGGCTACCGCGGCATGCCGAAAGGCGACCGCGATGCGCTCGCTCGCGCCGTCGGCGCTTTTTCACAGCTCGCGTTCATGGACGACGTCGCGGAGGCGGAAGTGAATCCGCTGATCGTGAAGCGCGAGGGCGAAGGTGTGGTTGCGGTTGATGGATTGATCGTGAGGAGATGAACATGCTGCTCGAACAAATCGCCGATTACGCAATACGGGAACAGACTTCGACACTGCCTGCCGAGGTGATACACCACGCGAAACGCGCCGTCATCGACTGGTATGCCGCGCTTCTGCCCGGGAGCAAAGTCGCGCCGGCCACTCTGCTGGAGCAGGCTTTTGCCGAAGATCTCGATCGCGGACACGCACGGCTCGCAACGGGACGCCGCGCGACGTTACGCGCCGCAGCGCTCATCAACGGCGCAGCTTCGCATTCCGTCGAATTCGACGACATCTATCGCGACGCCGGTTATCACCCGGGAAGCCCGGTCATTTCCGCAGCGCTCGCGGCAGCCCAGGCAACCGGCGCGACGGGCGAGGCTTTCCTGCGAGGCGTCGTCGTCGGCTACGAAGTCTCGACACGCATCGGCGAAGCGGTCATGCCTTCGCATTACAAGTACTGGCATACCACCGGCACGATCGGCTGCTTCGGTGCTGCCGCAGCCGTCGCCACGCTCCTTCAATGCAACCGCACGCAGTTCATGCATGCGCTGGCCACGGTCGGCACGTTCGCTTCAGGCCTGCAGCAGGCTTTCCGTTCGCAGGCCATGACCAAACCGCTGCACGCCGGGCATGCGGCCGACGCCGGCGCCATGGCGGCGATGGCCGCATCGAAAGGCGTCACCGGCGCCAGCGACATCCTCGAAGGCGAAGTCGGTTTCGGTGCGGCGATGAGCGTCAAGCCGGACTGGTCGAAAGCGACGCGCGGTCTTGGCAAGGACTATCACATCGTTCATGTGACGTTCAAAAACCACGGCTGCTGCGGGCACACGTTCCCGGCGATCGACGCAGTTCTCGAGCTCAAGGCGAAGCACGGCCTCTCGCACCAGGACATCCGTAAAATCCGCCTCGCGTCGTACAAAGCGGGCCTCGACATCATCGACAACGCAACGCCCGAAGGCGAATACCAGGCGAAGTTCAGCATCCAGTACACGGTAGCGCATGCGCTCGTCCACGGCAGCGTGCGCCTGAACGCGTTCCTGCCCGATCGCCTGAACGATCCGGACGTTCGGGCGCTCATGAAGAAAATCGAAGTGATCGTCGATCCCGAGCTTTCGAAGGGCTACCCCACGCAGCGCGCGGCGCAGGTCGAGATCGAGACGAACGATGGACGCAAGCTTGCGCACTTCCAGCCCACGCGCAAAGGCGACCCGGAGATGCCGCTCACGGACGAAGAGCTGAACGACAAGTTCACCGAGCTTGCAGTCCCGGTCATCGGCGAGGCGGCGGCGCGCTCGCTGCTCAGGCAGCTCTGGCAAACGGAGCTTCTTCCCAACGTGCAGTTCGATACGCAAGCCGAAGGGAGAGCGGCCGCGCCAACGCGGCGCACGGGCAAAGTCGTACACGGACAGGGCGAGCCCGCCGTCTGAGCGGGAAGCTCGTGCAGAAGAACTGACGCCGGAACCGAGAGAGGAGATCGGATGATTCCGCAGAGGCTCATTGTCACGTGCCTGCTGGCTGTCGCGGCATGCGCGACTGCGCAGGCGCAACCTTACCCTACGCGACCGGTTCGTCTCATCGTCCCGTACGCGCCGGGGGGCAACGTCGACATCACGGCGCGCACGATATCGCCGGGGCTCACGGCGGCGCTGGGGCAGAGCATCGTCGTCGATAACCGGCCTGGTGCTGGCGGTAATCTCGGCGTGAATCTCGTCGCACGCGCGGGATCCGACGGTTACACGCTGCTCATGGGATCGAGCGGACCGCTCTCGATCAATCCCATCGTGTTCAAAGACGTGCAGTACGACTCGCTCAAGGATTTCGCGCCGATATCGACCGTTCATGTCGTGCCGCTCGTCATCGTGGTGAACCAGAAATCGCCGATCGCATCCATCCAGGATCTCATCGGCCGGATGAAGGCGAATCCCGGCAAGGTGACGATGGCAACGGCGGGCGCGGGCACCACGAACCATTTCGCCATGGAGCTTCTCGCGTCGATGACGGGAACGCGGCCGCTGCATGTTCCTTACAAGGGCAGCGGCCCGGCGCTGACGGAGCTTCTCGGCGGACAGGTCGAGACGCTGGTGGATCAGCTCACCGCATCGATGGGATACATCAAGGATGGTCGCCTGAAAGTCCTCGCGATCACGAGCAGCCGGCGCTCCCCCGCGCTTCCGAACGTGCCGACGCTCGAGGAGTCGGGACTTAAAGGCTACGAAGCGTCCACGTACATCGGAGTGCTTGCGCCCGCCGGGACGCCGAAGGCCATCGTGACGCGACTGAACGAGGCCGTGCGCAAAGTGATGAGCTCGTCGGAGGTTCTCGAAAAGCTCCGTGCGCTCGGCACAGAGCCCGGTGCGAGCACGCCCGAGCACTTCCAGAAGATGATTCGTGACGAGCTCGTGAAGTGGCGTGAAGTCGCGCAAAAATCCAACCTCAAATTCGATTAGTCGCGACTGATGATTCGCTTCACGTCGGCCTGCGCGATCACGGTTCTCGCAGCGCTCGCGCCAACCAATGCGGCGGCGGCTGACGCATACCCCTCGCGTCCGATCCGTTTCATCGTCCCTTTCCCGCCGGGCGGCGGCAACGATATCGTGGGCCGGCTCGTCGCGGTAAAGCTCGGCGAGAGACTGGGCCAGCAGGTGGTCGTCGACAACCGTGGTGGCGCAGGCGGCACGGTCGGCACCGACATCACGGCTAAAGCGCCTCCGGACGGCTACACGCTGCTCGTGAACAACATCAGCCTCGCGGTGAATCACACGTTGTTCACGAAGCTTCCATACGACACGCTGAAAGATCTGGCACCGGTGTCGCTCATCGGGCGGCAGCCCAACGTCGTCGTGGTGCATCCCGGTCTCCCTGCAAAGTCCATGAGGGAACTCCTCGATCTCGCGCGCGCAAAGCCGGGGCAGCTCAACTACGGCTCCGGCGGCAACGGCACCGCATCGCACCTCGCGACGGAGATGCTGAAGCTGATGACCCGAACGGATATCGTCCACGTGCCGTATAAAGGACTCGGCCCCGCGCTGACGGATCTCATCGGCGGACGACTGGAAGTCATCATTTCGACGCTGGCGTCGGCGTTGCCGCAACTGAAGGCGGGCAAGCTGCGACCGCTCGCCGTCACGACCGCGCGGCGCTCATCGTTCTTTCCGGACCTGCCGACGATGCATGAGGCGGGCGTGAAAGGCTACGAGTTCAGCACGTGGTACGGCTTGCTCGTTCCCGCCGGCACGCCGCAAGCTATCGTAGACAGACTGAATCAGGAGACGCGGAAGGCAGTCGGCACGCCAGCCGTCGCGGAGCAATTCGTCGCCCAGGGTCTCGAGCCTGCAGCCTCCAGCCCTCACGAATTCGGCGCCTATCTCAGGAGCGAAGTCGCGAAATGGGGGAAAGTCATCCGGGCGTCGGGAGCAACACCGGAATAGGCAAACGCGCGTGGCGACATTGAGATCTATCTCAGGCCTGGGCGCAAAAGGGCCGGCGTGCTTTCTCGTCGAAGCCGACGGCGTGCGCCTGCTGCTCGATCTCGGTTACGGTCCACAGCCGGGCCTCTGGCCGGATGTGTCGGACGTCGGACGGGTCGATGCGCTGCTGCTCTCGCACGGGCATCGGGACCACTCCGGTGGACTCGCGCTGCTTCCGCGTGTCGGTGAGCCACCGGTATACGCGACCGACATCGTGCGCCGGCGCCTTCCGGAAAACGTCGCATCCTTCGTGCTGCCTCTCCGTGGCACGACCGAGGTATGCGGCATCCGAGTGACGACGGGCCGTAACGGCCACGCGCCCGGCGGTATCTGGCTGCACCTCGGCATTGGCGACGGGCTTCTTTACACGGGTGACATCAGCGCCGAATCCGCCGTATACGCATACGACGCGCCGCCCGCCGCAGGGACGCTGCTCATGGACGCTTCGTACGGCGCATACGACACCGCGCTGGCCGATATGCTGCCGGTTTTCGACGGCATCTTCGCCGCGGGTCCGTTACTGATGCCCGTACCGCCTGCGGGCCGTGCGCCGGATATTGCGCTACAAGTGGTGCGCAGCGGTCGCGGCTTTCCACACATCGATGCCGCCGTTCGAGGCGCGTTGAGCGATCTCGTGGGCGAGAGTCTTGAATGCGTCCGGCCGGATGCAAGGGAGGAGATCGCGGCGATCGCGCGAGAAGCACCGGCCCTCGACGGTGCGCATGGCGTGATGCTCGCGGCGGTTGCGGATGCGACGGCAGGTGACGCGGCAAGGTTCGTCGCGCAATGGGAACCCGAAGCCGCACCGGCGATCGTCTTCACCGGCTATGTTCCGCCCGGCACGCCTGCCGATCGCCTGACGCGCTCCGGGCGCGCGCGCTTCGTTCGCTGGAACGTCCATCCGCGACTCTCCGATTGCGTCGATCTTGCGCGCCGGAGTGGCGCACGCACGATACTTCCGGCATTCGGTGAGGCGCGGCATCTCGAAACGTGGCGCGCCGCGCTCGCGCCCGCTGCGATCCATCTGGAAGGCACGGTGGCCTTTTGAAAGAGTCGATCGCACTCTTTCAGCGTCCGTTCTATTTTCTCCGCCATGGAGAAACGGAAACGAACGCGCAGCGTCTCGTCGCAGGCTCTCTCGATACCGAGCTCACAGCTGTGGGGCGGCAGCAGGCACTCGACGCGGCGGCCATTCTCGCGAACGAACCGATCACCGCGGTCTATTCGAGCCCGCTGCGGCGTGCGCGAGATACGGCAATACCGGTGGCGGAACGACTCGAGCTCTCCATCCACATCATCCCCGAGCTCGCGGAGCGTGCGTGGGGCGTGCTCGAAGGACGCCCGCGAGGATCGCGTCAGCGCGGCGTAACGCCCGAAGGCGCCGAGAGCTCCCGCGCGTTCGCACAGCGCATACTGTGTGCCCTCGCGCAGATCCAGAGCGACACGCCGCTGATCGTAGGCCACTCCGGCGTATTCAGAGTGCTCTGCCGCGCCCTCGAGATCGTCGAAGCCGACGCGCCGGTTGCGAACGCGTTGCCCCTGCGCTTCGAGCCGCTCGGCGACTCCACCTGGAAGTTGAAGCAGCTCATCACCCCATAGGCAGACTATATGCCCTCTCGACCCACAAAGCGCTTTCGCGCGCTGATTTCAGACCCCCGGTGTCTCGTCGCACCCGGTGTGGCGGACGCGCTTGCGGCGCGACTCGTCGCGCTCGAAGGCTTCGACGCCGTTTACATGACCGGATTCGGCACGAGCCTGACGCGCCTCGGCGCGCCTGACGTCGGCCTCCTCACCGCCACCGAGATGATCGACAACGCCGCGCGCATCGTCGACGCATCCGGCCTCCCGGTCATCGCGGACGCCGATACCGGCTACGGCAATCCGATCAACACGCGCCGCACGATCCGCGACTACGAGCGCGCGGGCGTGGCCGGCGTGCACATCGAAGATCAGGTCTGGCCGAAGCGGTGTGGACATCTTGCGGGAAAACGCGTGATTCCCGCGGAAGAAATGGTAGCCAAGATCAAAGCGGCCTGCGACGCACGCACCGACCCGGATTTCACGATCATCGCGCGTTGCGACGCCATCGCCGTCGAAGGCCTGGAGCGCGCGCTCGAGCGCGGCGAACGTTATCGCGAAGCCGGGGCGGACATGCTCTTCATCGAAGCGCCCGTCGGGCGAGCCGAAGTCGAGCGCGTCGCGAGCCACTTCAAGGGCGTTCCCCTGCTCTACAACATGGCGTCGAGCGGGAAGACACCCGACCTCGCCGCGGACGAGCTGGGACGGCTCGGGTTCAGCCTCGCCATCTACCCGAACTGGCTCATCCTCGCGGCGATACCCGCGATGCAGTGGGTTCTGCGCGAGCTGAAAAGCAAAGGCAGCGTGGCAGAAATACGCGGCAAGGTCGCGACCTTCAAGGAGTTCACCGAGATCGCGGGGCTTCCCGAGATTCAGGAGCTCGAGGCGCGATACGGCGTGCCGGACGATCAGCGCGCGAGCCTGTAGACGCTCCGGCCGGCGAAGCGGTATATGCTAGTCCTGCGGTACTTACCGGAGGGCGCCATGACATCGCTACTCGTTTCCGTCCCGCGGCTCTTTACGCTCGTCCTCGGCTTCGGGCTTTGCGTGAGCGCATTTGCGCAAAGCTATCCGGCCAAACCTGTCACGATCGTCGTGCCTTTCTCCGCAGGCGGGCCCACCGACACGCTTGCGCGGATCATGGGCGAGCGCATGCGGAAGACGCTCGGCCAGCCGGTGCTCGTCGACAATACGACCGGCGCGGGCGGCAGCGTGGGTACCGGCAAGGTCGCGCGCGCCGCGCCCGATGGCTACCTGGTGAGCATCGGTCACTGGGGCACGCACGTCGTGAACGGTATCTTCTATTCGCTCCCTTTCCACGTGATGAACGATTTCGAGCCGGTCGCGCTCGTCGCCAACAATCCGCAGATCATCATTTCGAAAGCAGCGGTGCCCGCGCGTAACCTGAAGGAGCTGATCGCCTGGATCAACGCGAATCAGGGCAAGGTGTTGATGGGCACAGGCGGCGTCGGCGGCGCATCGCACATCGCCGCGATCTACTTCCAGAACGCGATCGGCGCGAAATTTCAGTTCGTTCCTTATCGCGGCGGCGCGCCCGCGTTGCAGGCGGTGTTCGGGGGGGAAATCGACCTCTACGTCACGCAAATCTCCAACATCGCCGGACACCTCAAGGGCGGTAAGATCAGGACCTACGCGGTCACCGCGCCGGTCCGCCAGACCGCCGCCCCCGACATTCCGACCGTCGACGAAGCAGGTGTGCCGGGCCTGCACACCTCGGTGTGGCACGGTATCTGGCTTCCGAAGAACACTTCGAAAGAGATCGTGATGCGGTTGAACGGCGCCATCGTCGAGACACTTGCCGACGCCGCCGTTCGTCAGCGTTTCAGCGAGCTCGGTCAGGAAATCCCGCCCCGCGAGCAGCAAACGCCGGAAGGGCTGGCCGCACACCACAAGGCCGAAATCGACAAATGGTGGCCGCTGATCAAAGCTGCGGGCATCAAGGCCGAATGAGAAGCCACACTTTCGAAGACACGCAGGCGCCGCTGCGCGTCACGCCCGTGCACCGCGATACCTGGTTGCGCACGGCGGCGGTCCTGAGCCTGCTCTGGGCGGCGAGCCTTTGCATGATCGCGGTTTACGAGTACGTAACGGTCGATCCCTGGACGTTCATCGGCGAGAACCGCGGCCCGATTTTCTTCTCATGGTCGGAATATGTCCCATACACCGGGTCGTTCAGCAATATCGTCCTCGCTTTCGATGCGTCACGGTTCTGGACTACCCTGCTCGCGCCGGTCGTCGTGCTTACCGCGTTTTCGATCGCCATCCCAGAACTGATCCGACGCATTCGTTGGGCCCTGCACGCGCGTTGAATCCGGTTGCACCCACGGAGCGCGAGCCGATCCTCGACGCGCTTCGCGGCTTCGCCATTCTCGGCATTCTCCTCGTCAACATCGAGATCATGCGAGGTCCCGACTGGCTCGTGCTGACGCGCGGCGGTACCGTGGCGGCCGGCCACCTCATCGACCGCATCGCGCAGTTTGCGATCGGCTGGCTTGCCGCGGGCAAGTTCATTTCGAGCCTCGCCATTCTGTTCGGCGTCGGTGCCGCGCTCATCGTGCAGCGTGCCGTGGCAAGAGATGCGCCAGCGCGCCC
>DASRIK010000639.1:0-2992 GCA_035650035.1 Burkholderiales bacterium
CCCCACCCAGATCGCGCCACCAGGCGACACGCGCACCTTTGAATTCGCGATCGAGTGGCGCGCGAAATTGGCCGCCGTCTTCGCGAATCGAGAGCGGACCGCTCGGATCGTATCCGGCGATCACGCTCAGGAAGAGCGCCACGTCGGCGACAGACCGCGCCATCGGACCGGCCACCGAGAGTGGCGACCACTGACCTGGAGCGCCGGGTACGCGGCCAGGCGACGGCCGAAGTCCGACGACATTGCAGAACGCCGCGGGATTGCGAAGTGACCCACCGGTATCGCTGCCGCCTGCAATCGGCACCATCCCGCAGGCGAGCGCCACAGCCGCGCCGCCACTGCTTCCGCCGCATGTCTTGGACACATCGTAAGGATTGAGCGTCGCGCCAAACACGCTGTTGAACGTCTGCGATCCGGCGCCGAATTCAGGCGTATTCGTCTTACCGCAGGTAATGGCGCCGGCCGCACGAATGCGGGTCACGATCGGCGCGTCACGCGTCGGCACATTGTCGCGATAAAACGGCGAGCCGTGCGTCGTGCGGATGCCCGCCGTGTTCACCAGATCCTTGTGCGCGACAGGCAGGCCGTGCAACACACCCAGAGGCTCGCCTTTCACCGCGAGATCGTCGGCGCGCGCTGCGTCCGCCATCGCACGCTCTGCCACCACGGTGACCATCGCGTTGACTTTGGGATTGATGCGTTCGATGCGCGCCAGATGCGCCGCCATGACGTCCCGAGCGGAGACTTCTCGACGACGCATCATGCCCGTCAACTCCACCGCACTGAGCTCACAAAGATCGTCGCTGCCGCCCGTTGCGGCGACCGCGATGGACGGTATCGCGCTCGAGGCGGCAACCACGCCGACGGCTTCGCCAAACGCGCGCCGGGTGATCGGCACGGATGTGCTGTGTTGTTTGCCGTCGTTCAAGATTCTCAACCTCGCGAGCTCAAAACCGTGGGTGACCAACGTGCGATCGTCCACCAATCGATCGCGCGCCGCCTCCATCTGAGTCGGATGAGCGTAGATTGGACGCAGTGCCCACAGCGCCCCGGCAAGAAACACTGCGCCTGTCGCGAGCACGATCTCGTTCGTCGTGCCGGCGAATCCGACCTAAGTCGGGCGACGCGCTCATTCGACGCAGCCGATCGCTGTTTGTGATGGCCTCGCCTCGCTCCGCTTCCGATAGGTGCCTGTCCTCGTGCCTGCGCAACTCTGTTTCATCTAGCAATCGGATTCGAGGGAAAGCGCGAGCCCAGCGATACCATTCAGAAGGCGCTCAGCCCAAATGCGGGTTGGGCAAGGTACGCCCCAAACTGTTGGCTGATCAGTTCAGACGAGTCGGCAGAGGCAATAGCGAAGAAGGTGCGCGCAGTCTGCAACGAGAATGACAGTTTTGGTTATCGAGGTGAATAAGGACAGCGCATTCGGTTGGCTCGAGAAGGAGATTTGGGATTGGATCAGAGAAGCGGACTAGACCCCGAGCCCAGTGCGGATCCAGACCAAGACCTGTTGCGGAAAGCCGCGGTTGTGTGACCAGAGCGTTTTTAGTGGGGTTCTGGCCCTACTGCCTCCCTGCCTTGCTCCCAATTCTTCTTGACGATTGCTGCGACCGCTTGCAGCGCCTGAAGGAGTTCGCCTCCCAGCTTGTCCGCATCGACGGCGAATTGTTTCACTTCTGCCTCGGTTAAGTTCTTCTTCTGATCTGTGCGCTTGCTGATCGAGGAGCTGAACGTCCGAGCAAGTTGGTTGATCCACGTCGTCCACGGGTTATGCGCAAGGACGTTCCGCATTTTCGCGAGTTCCTTGGCGTCCTCGATGAGGCCCTTTGCTTTCTTGGCTTCGGGGGTCCCCGATGCGTACTGGTCGATGAGCTTTCGCAAAGCCGCGGTTCGCTGCTCGAAGCTCATCTCATTCAACAGTGGTAGCAATCTCATTTCGTCGTGCGTCCGAGTGAAATAGATCAAGAACTCGTACGTCGTCCACTCGATGCGCGCGAAGGCCCAAATGGCATGGCCGAGCTTCTTGGCCAACTCATCGCCGAGATCACCGAGAACCTTATTGGGAATGTCACTCATGCAAGCGCTATTGGCGAACTCTCGCTTCGATAGGTGACGATCGGCGACTATCTCATGAGCCAATCGTGCCGCGGACGTCGTAGTCGGCATGCACCGACAAGTTTACAAACGAACGATTTAGCGCCAACGTAGTTACCGTATATACGGTAAGGTATTAGCGACTTCGATAGCGGGTAGTGAAAGGGACCCCCGGCAGGATTCGAACCTGCGGCCTCCGTGTCGGCACCCCGGGCCTTCCAAACCATCGGGACCTCGCGACACACGGTGCTCTATCCGCTGAGCTACGGGGGCACTGAAACCCTTCATCCCCAGCATGAGCCCACTGACAGGTGGGCTTTTTGCTTTTCAGGATAAAGCGTACGCCCACTGCAGGTACCCGACAATTGACTCCAAACTGCTACAAGCGGCAGGCAAATACTAAATGCCACAGGAGCTTACGCTGCAGCGGCCAGGGCAGTTAATCCCCGAATCGTGAACCAGTCACTACCTTGCAGGATGCCTCGAAGCCGGATTTTCCGGGGTTTTCGCCGCTCTTTCCCGCGGGCCTCGCAAGCGTCCGCCGCGTCACTCGGCACATCACACGCGCAGCGGCTCCACCCTCATTTCCACGAGGTACGCGACCATCGCGGGTGTCTGTTGCTGTTCAGCGGCAGTCCGGAACGAAACGATACGCGCGTAGACCTCACGAGCCTTCACCTGATGGGCCGCCGTCTGCGCCTCTGCGGACATCGAAAAAGTGGCCGCTAGTGCGGCTATCAAAAAAATCAGCTTTCGCAACGTTGTCTCCGTGCATGCGGAATGTCCGAAAGCATACGCGAGCGTGGCGCCCACTTACCGCGCCTTCTTCACCGCACAAAGGATGGCGGAGCGGATGGTTGTCGGATGGCTGTTGGACACCCAACAGTTCGTATACAGG
>DASRIK010000640.1:0-2552 GCA_035650035.1 Burkholderiales bacterium
AAGCCGAGCTCTTCGGTTACGAGCGCGGCGCGTTTACCGACGCGCGTCAACGCAAACCCGGGCTCGTCGAAGCGGCCGACCGCGGCACGCTCTTTCTCGACGAGATCGGAGAAGTCGACATCGCGGTGCAGGCGAAGCTGCTGAAGCTCCTCGAAGACCGCACCGTGAGACGTCTCGGCGGTCTGCGCGAGCAATCCGTCGACGTGCGTTTCGTCGCTGCAACCAACCGCGATCTCGAGAAGATGGTGCGGGAAGGGCGTTTCCGCGCCGATCTTTTTTTCCGCCTGCGCATCGTGCACATCGCGGTGCCGCCGCTCCGTGCGCGTGCCGATGACGTGCTTCTGCTCGCACGCAAGTTTCTCAAGGTCCACGGCGCACGCTACGGCAAGCCGAACCTCAAACTGAGCGAATCCGCGGAGCGGGCGCTGCGCGGCTATGCATGGCCGGGAAACGTCCGCGAGCTCCGCAACGCGGTGGAGCAGGCCGTGTTGCTCGCGGACAGAGAGTCGATCGAAGCAACCCAGTTTCCGTTCTGCGAATCGCTCGCGGCCGCAACGGAACCTGCCGCTGCGCCGGAAGGTGAGCCGCCACGCTCGGCCATGCCGGCAGGCGGAGTGAATCTGGGTGATGTCGAACGCGACCTCGTGCTGCAGGCGTTGAACCGCACCGGCTGGAACGTCACGCGCGCCGCCCAACTGCTCGGCATCACGCGTGACACGCTACGGTACCGCATGGAGAAACACCGCATCAAGCCTGCGGGCTGAGCGTTCCGCGCTTACCGGGGCACATCCCCCGCCGCTGGGGGATATCGCCCACCACTCCCTGCCGCGCCACGCGCGCCCGGCTCGCCTCTTTTTAGAAAACACGCGACGCGGCAACGACTTAAGCCGGCTTCGTGCCGGCCGGACCGGTCTGGTCCGATCCGTGCTCAATGGTCGCTCGGTATACGGCGCCCGCTACAACAAGGCGTCGTACCGAAACCTCACATCTCTTTAAAGGAGAGACTCATGACACGCATCAAAATGGTTCTGGCCGCAGCGGCGATTTTCAGCGCACCGTTCATCGGGACTGCGCACGCAGCGGTCGTCGATTCCGGCGACACGATCATTGCGCGCGAAGCGAGCGAAGGTCCGCGCGGCGGCGACAACGAGCGCAAGGGCGACCGGCAGCGACGCGGGCGCGCCTGATCACGTTGTATGCGGCGCCAGCGGCTACGGCCAACGGCGCCCTTTTTTCTCGATCAATACACCAATTCGGAGCTTCAACAGTGCGTTCATCGGGGCGGCGTGCCGCAGTCATCATGGCCACAGCAGCGATGCTGCTCGTTGCGCCTCTGATTGTGCATGCACAAAGTATCGGCTTACGCGCCGCCACGCCGGTCAGCAACCCGGAAGCGAGTTACTACAGCGGGCCGATGCCTTTCGATCCGAGCTCGATAATCTTCAGCGTGGAGGCAGGGGCGCACACCTTCTATTTCACGGCCCCTGCCCGGCAGAGTGCGCCGCAGCCTGGTGCTTCTCCGGGCGAGCGGACGAGCTCGCGTACGCCCGGCCAGACGACGGCGTTCGCGGGTCCCGCCGACTGGACTGCCGGGTACCGTTACACGCAGAAGTTTGCCCGGGACCCCGCTCTTTCGATCGGCTACAGCGCGCAAATGACGCTCGACCGCGGCAACACCGATATCACTGACAGGGACAGCAGCAGCCAATACCTCGGCCTGCTGGAAGTCGCCCGCGACTTCGGGGGGCTGACGCCCCGCGTAGAGCTTGGATACCGCTATTCACCGAGCTCGTTTTTCGAGCCGCCGAGCACCCGCAGCGCATTTGCCGCAGCGGGTCTCGGCTACCGCTACTCCGACCGCTCGACGTTCGATGTCGTCTTCGAGCAGTGGAGCTCCCCGTCGCCCGGCATGCCCGCGCTTCGCAACACCCGTCTCAACTTCACGCATCGCGTCTTCTCCCGCGCGCTGCTCGCCGTGTCCGCATTCAGGAGCCTTTCGGAAGACAAGGCTTACAATGCTCTTGTCAAGCTGAGCGTCGAGTTTTGACGGGCTCGCCCGGACGGCTCGGCTGACGACCGAGGCCAGGAGGCGCCTCGCGCCGCGGCGCGGACGGCTTGGAGGCGTATGCGGCGACGGCATCCGAACCGACGACGGTTGTCCTCGTGCTCGGCGGCTTGCTGCAATTCGTTGTTACACGACGGAGGCTGGCGCAGATGCATGCCGCGGGCGCTTCGTGAACAGCGGAAACATGCGCTCGAAGACGCCGTCGCGGTCTACGAAGCGGTGTTTCAACGCCGCCGCGATATGAAGCACGATCAGGGTAACGAAGATGCACGCGGTCACGAAGTGAATCTGGCTCATCAGCTCTTTCAGCGCCGGTGAGTCCCACCCCCAGTGGGGCAGCGTATGGCCGAAATACTTGATCGGGTATTTCGTGAACGACGAGCCGAGATAACCGGAAACCGGCATGACGATCATGCACGCGTAGAGCGCGTAGTGGCTGATTTTCGCCCCGATCCGCTGCCAGGCCGCCATGGTGCTCGGCAACGCA
>DASRIK010000641.1:0-5922 GCA_035650035.1 Burkholderiales bacterium
CCACGCCGATCGCCGCGAAATCGTCCGGCTTGAGTCCCGCTTTGACTGCCAGGTTCTGTACGGCCATGTGCGTGCTCGAACCGGGCGCAGTAACGCCGACCTTGAGCCCTTTGATGTCCTGAGCCGATTTGTACTGCGCGGCTTTCGCCTTGCTCACTGCGAAAACGATCGCGTTGTATCGGCCCTGAAGCGCGATCGCAACGATCGGCTGGCCCTTGGCGTGCATGTTGATCGTGTGCTCGTACGCCCCGGACACGATGTCCGCGCTGCCGCCGACCATCGCCTGAAGCGCTTTGGCGCCGCCCGGGAAATCGACGATCTCGACGTCCAGCCCTTCGGCCTTGAAATAGCCTTTGCGCTCCGCGATCGTGAGCGGCAGGTAATAAAAAAGGCTTTTCCCGCCGACCGCGAGCGTGATTCTTTTTTTCTCGAGCGACTGCGCGTTGGCAGCCGCGGCCGCGCAAAGCGCCAGCACGATCGTCAGGATCCTGGCTATCCGCATTCCTTTTTCTCCTCGTTCAGTTCATCCATAGGGCACACCATGTTTCATATGACGCCGCGCGCTTTGAGATCGCGCTGCTGCGCCTCGTCGTAGCCCAGGCCCGAGAGGATTTCCGCGGTATGCGCACCCAGCGTGGGTCCGAGCCAGCGCGTTGCCCCGGGCGTCTCCGAAAGCTTCGGCACGACGCCAGGAATTTTCATCGACGTGCCGTCCGGCAGGCGCCACTGCTCGATGACTTTGCGCGCCGCGTAGTGGACGTCGTTCACGATATCTTCCGCGTCGTAAACCCGGCCGGAAGGCACCTCGGCGCGCTCGAGCATGTCGAGAACGGCATCGAGATCGTGCTCTTTGGTCCAGGTTTCGATCGCCTGATCGAGCTCGCGCGCCCGCGGAACGCGGCCGGCGTTCGTCGCGAGCGACGGATCGTTCGCGAGATCGACACGTCCCATGACCGTCGTGAGCCGCTTGAAGATCGAATCGTTGTTCGCGCCGATGATCACGAACTTGCCGTCGCGGGTGGCATACGTGTTCGACGGCGTAATACCTGGAAGCTCGTTCCCCGCGCGCTCGCGCTTGAACCCGAGCACGTCGTACTCCGGGATCAGGCTTTCCATCATGTTGAACACCGCTTCGTAGAGCGCGACATCGACGTATTGACCGCGGCCGCCATTCACGTTGCGGTGATGCAGCGCCATCATCGCGCCAATCACACCGTGCAAGGCAGCGATCGAGTCGCCGATCGAAATGCCGAGACGCACAGGCGGCCGCTCCGGGTACCCGGTGACGTAGCGCATGCCGCCCATGGATTCCGCCACGACGCCGAAGCCGGGTCGGTCGCGATAAGGGCCATCCTGTCCGAAACCCGAAAGCCTGACCATCACGAGCCGCGGATTCACCGCCGAAAGCCGGGACCAGCCGATGTTCCATTTCTCGAGCGCGCCGGGCCTGAAGTTCTCGATGACGATGTCCACTTCACGCGCGAGCCTACGAACGATCTCCTGCCCTTCCGGCGCGCGCAGGTTCAGCGCTACGGATTTCTTGTTCCGCGCCTGCACGTACCACCAGAGCGATGTGCCCTCATGCATTTTCCGCCACTGGCGTAGCTGGTCCCCTCCGTCGGGCGCCTCGATCTTGATCACTTCGGCGCCGAAATCCCCGAGCATGCGCGCGCAAAGCGGCCCGGCGATGAGCGTCCCGAGCTCGAGTACTTTGACACCCGCCAGAGGTCCGGCGCTTGCTTCGCTCAACTCGCATTCCCCGCAATTCAACGAGGTATGAACCTTGCCAAAACGGTTGGTCCCGCGCAAGGCTGCCGCGAATGTCCCGCCACCTCAAGGAGTCGCCATGTACATCGCCCGCTTTTCCTATTCCGTCCTGCCCATCAACCGCGAGCGCGCGATCGAATTCATTCACCGTGAAGTCGAAGCCGCGGCGGGCAAACAGATGAAAGCCCGGCTGCTCGTACCGCTTACGCGCGGACACGGCGGGGCCGCGTTGCAGTTCGAAGTCGAGCTGCGCAATCTCGATCAGTTCGAGCAGTTCCGCGAGCGTGGCATCGAGTCCGATCAGGAAACGGGCCAATGGATGCACGGGTTCAGCGAAATCCTCTTATGCCCGCCGGAAGTTGAGCTGCTGCGCATCGAGGAGCGTCAGCAGTAATGTTGATTTGAGTCAAAGTTCCTCCCGGCGCTACCACTACCCTATGTCGGCACCCCAGGGAGATCATTGTGCCGGACCAACAGCGCACGGCGGGCGAAGTGCTCGCGGCTTCGGAGGCCCAATACCAGGCCGTCTTCGAGCATAGTCCACTGCCGATTTGTATCTACGGAATCGCCACGTTCCGGATTCTGGACGTGAACGCGGCGGCCGCGCTCCAGTACGGCTATCCGAAGGAAGACTTGACCGGCAGGGATGTGAGGGAGCTGCTTCATCCGGAAGACGTCGCGCGCTTCGAACGCGCGCCGTGCCGCGCTAGAGACGGGCCCCAGGAGGGACCGGTCTGGCGTCAGCGCACGAAAGACGGTCGTGAGATCCTCGTACGCGTCTCCACGCATGTCATCGATTTCGGCGGCGAAAAGGCGCAAATGGTGCTCGCGACCGATGTCACGGAACAGCGGGCGACCCAGCGCCGCGCGCGTGATGCCGAGAGGAAGCTCAAAAACGCGCTGACACAGAACATACGGGTGCTTCTGAGCGCGTCCGAACAGCGCGACGCCTACACGGCAGGACATCAGCAGCGCGTGAGCAACTTGACGGCGGCGCTCGCCACCGAGATGAACCTGTCAACCGAGCGGATCGAAGGCTTGCGCTTCGGCGCAATGGTCCACGATATCGGCAAGCTGGGCATACCCGCGGAGCTCCTGTCGCTCCCACGCAAGCTCAAGCGCGAAGAGATCGCGCTCGTCAGAATGCACGCGCAAATCGGCTATGACATTCTGAAAGACATGGATTATCCGTGGCCGATCCAGAACCTCGTCCTGCAGCATCACGAGCGCCTGGACGGCAGCGGTTATCCCAATCGGCTCCGCGGCGACGAAATCTGTCTCGACGCACGCGTGCTCGCGGTGGCCGACGCCGTCGAAGCCATGGCTTCGCACCGGCCCTATCGGGCAGGCATGGGCATCCATCGCGCGGTCGAGGAGGTCCGCACCGAACGCGGCACCAAGTACGACGCCGACGTCGTCGATGCCTGTCTCGCGATTCGCGACCGGGGAGAGATCCACGCGCTGCTCGCGAATGCGGCTCTCGTCGAGGTCGCCTGACGTCGTTTACTCTGGGCACGGCGCGCGGGCCGAGCATCGCCGTCCGGCTGAACGGCCGGTAACGAAGCGCCTGACGCAGCTCGACTGACCGCTACCTCATCGGCGCAGTCCGCGAGCGCCGGTTGCGACTGTCTATGCGCTTCTGCAGAATCGAGAGACTCGCCAAAGGGGACCCACATGATACTCTGGAGGATCGCGGCGGCATGTCTGCTGGCGGCGCTGACCGGCTGCGCCGGATACAAGAGCGCGGACAAGGATTGGTATACAGCGTGGGCGACGTCCCACAACGCGCGCGCGACGAAGCCGGCGATGAGCGGCCGCACCGTGCGCATGATCCTGCTGCCCAACATCTCCGGAAATGCACTGCGCGTGAAGCTCGAGAACACGATGGGTGAAGCCCCCGTCTCTTTTTCGGGCGCATTCATAGGCACGTCAGCCGAAGGTGCGGCCGTCGCGAAAGATTCCGTCGTGAGACTCACCTTCGGCGGCAGACCGGGCCTCACGCTCGCGCCCGGGCAAGGCGCCTACAGCGACGCGATTGCGTTCGACGTCAAAGCGTTTCGGAAGCTATCGCTGAGCCTGGAAGTCCAATCGGCGGCCGACATCAGCACGCATCACGTGGGGCTCAGGACGAACTGGTCGGCGGCGGGCGCACGCGGCGCCGACCCTTCTCCAGTCGGATTCGAGCCGCTAGCCGAGGTCCCGCCTGTCAACACGGGTCAGTGGCCGTTCTACTGGATCGCCGCGCTCGACGTGCAGTCGCCGGCAACGACCGGCACTCTCGTCCTCTTTGCCGATTCGATCACGGATGGACGCTGTAGCACGCGGGACGACAAGGGGATCGTGCACCCCGACCTGGATCAGCGGTGGAGCGATATCGTCGCCGCGCGACTCGCCGCGCGTCCGAACGGACCACAAAAAGCAATCGCCAATGCAGGCATTTCCGGAAACCGCGTGCTCGGTCGCGGCAACGGTCCGTCGGCTTTCGAACGGCTCGAGCGCGATGTGCTGGACCGCGCTGGCGTCACACACGTCGTTTTCTTCATGGGAACGAACGACCTCGCCGGCAACTTCACGGCCGCGCAGGTGAGCGCGGGCATTCAGCAGATCATCGCGCTCATACGCTCACGCGGCATCAGGGTGATCGGAACGACGGTGATACCGCGCGGCAGGCCCGCGCCGCAGACCGGATGGACCACCGCGAACGAAAAGGAACGGCTCGCGCTCAACGAGTGGCTACGCACGAAAGCGCCTTTCGACGGGGTCATCGATTTCGATGCGCTCATGAAGAACGGCCCGATCGTGAAGCTCGTCGACGGCGGGTCCGCGCCGGCGATGCCGACTGCCTGGAATTGCGACGGCACGCACCCCAACGCCGCCGGCTACAAGGCAATGGGCGAGTTCGTCGATCTCGCACTGTTCGATCAGGCACGCTGAGAAGATTTGCAACGCCTCTGGAGGACTGATGAACTCACGCAGACATATTGCGGCCGCGACACTCGCGGTTCTCTCCGCCATTGCCGCACCCGACGTCGCGCCACAACAAGGCGCGTCGAAGCGAAACTTCGACGCCGAGATCACCGCCGCGTTGCGGTCGGCGAAGAATGCGGCCGGCTTCGATTTTCAGGGCACGCTCGTCAGGACGTGCCTCGTCCCTCAGGTCGGCAGCGAAAACACGACCGACAATGTCCCCGGCTATGTCGCGAATCCCGCCAGCGCGCCGCCGCGCGACGCGTGGTACGCCGAGCCTTCGAAAGTCTTCGACAACTTCTATTTCGTCGGCGGCAAGCTTCACTCCGCGTGGGCACTGACGACGAAGGAAGGCATCATCCTTTTCGACACGATATACCCATACAACTCCGAGGAGCTCATCGTCGGCGGCATGAAGAAGCTCGGACTCGACCCGGCAAACATCAAGTATCTGCTCGTGTCACACGCTCACGGCGATCACATCGGCGGGGCCGAGATGATACAGAGCCGCTACCGGCCTCGCGTGGTGATGGCTGGAGCTGACTGGGACCTGGTCGAGAAATATCCGAACCGCTACAAAACGATGGCGCCGAAGCGCGACATCGTCGCGACCGACGGCATGAAGATCACGCTCGGCGAATCGACCGTCACGATCTGGCTTACGCCCGGCCATACACCGGGAACGCTGTCGTACACGTTCGCCGTGGTCGATCGCGGTAAACCCCTGAACGTCGCGTATTCCGGCGGCACCGCGTTCAACTTCGTGAACGACAGGCCCGATCCGGGCATCAGAAACTTCCAGACCTACATCGATTCACAGCGGCATTTCGCGAAGCAGGCAGCCGCCACGGGCGCGACCGTGCTGCTCTCGAATCACTCGGAATTCGATTCCGCGGTCAACAAGAATCGCATGATCGCGGGCCGCGGCGACGGCCCTCATCCGTACGAGCTTGGCGCCGGCGCCGTGCAGCGCTACTTCCAGGTGATGCAGGGCTGCGCCCGGGCGGCGCAGCTCAGGCTGGAACAAAAACTGGCAGAATCAAAGCCATAATCATTGCTTCGCCATGCCCGCATCGCGCGCGACTTTCTCCCACTTCGCGAGATCGGCCGGAATCATCTTGCGGATTTCCGCGGGCGTGCGGATGTCGACTTCCGCGCTGTCGACGGCGAACCGCTTCGCGGTTTCCG
>DASRIK010000642.1:0-2981 GCA_035650035.1 Burkholderiales bacterium
CCGCCTGGTATGTGCTTGTGCATCCAGAATCGGGGGACGCGCTCACAAGCTCGCGTGTCCGGTGTGCTCCAGGCCGGCTCGCTAAAACGCTCTGAAGCTGGCTTCGTGTTTTTCCTGCCCGTTGGGTAGCACGCGGCGAGATACAAAAACGTGGCTATGCATGTAGATCTTGTAGCGTAGTGCTTACGGACGCGGGTTCGATTAACGAGCTGGAAACAGCGAAATGGTTGCCTTTACCCGTAAGGGTAAAGTGATAACGGGGCTCATTCGGTGAACCCTCAAGTCGTCACCAGACGACCTGGCAACGCCGAGGGGTGGAGAGAGGCCAACTCTCTCTGCCCTGTAGAGACTCATAGGCTGGCTGAGTCAGTGACTGACGGAGCCGGTACTAGGATCTGGATTCCTCCTGCGGCCATTGGGGCCGACGACGGTTTCCGGATAACACGCCCCGCTCCTCGAAGTATCGAGCGATCGATGCAGCGAGGATGAAGGCATAGTCCAGGCCAACTCGAAAGAGCTGGAATCACTGTCCCGCCGCCTCCACCAATGCCCTTCTGACCTAGCCAGTCAGAAGGGCGCCCTTTTCCGGATACGCCGTGGGCATGGCTGTCGCCGAGATGGGAACCTACAAGCAAGTACTCGCAGGCACTGAGTGAAGCGAGATTGGCTTTCGAGCACGAGGCGTTCGCGAGATTCGCGAAGGATCTGGAGCTCGCGAAAGAGTACGTGTGACGGCCGGGGACATGCTGCTCGGGGACACGCGCCTTTCGCTGCGCTACAGGGTGCTTGTCTCCAGGATTACTTCTTCAACGCCCGTGCAAACGCTTCGGCCATCATGCCGTTCCCTTCGAAGCTCGGAGCCGATTGCCGTGGCTGCTGTCGCTGGGGTTGCTGACGTGGTGGCTGCTGCTGCGGGCGGCGATCGTTGCCGCGATCCGATGGCCGGCCCGCAGCATCGTTGGGCCTAGCGCGCGGCGCCGCTTCGTCGAGCTTCATCGTCAACGCAACGCGCTTGCGCTGCACGTCCACTTCCAGCACTTTGACTTTGACGACGTCGCCGGCCTTCACGACTTCGCGCGGATCCTTGATGAACTTCTGCGACATCATCGAGATGTGCACCAGGCCATCCTGGTGGACGCCGATATCGACGAACGCGCCGAAATTCGTGACGTTGGTGACCACGCCTTCGAGCATCATGCCCGGCTGCAGGTCCTTCAGTTCCTCCACGCCTTCCTTGAAAGTCGCCGTCTTGAATTCGGGGCGCGGATCCCGGCCCGGCTTTTCCAGCTCACTCAGGATGTCGCGCACGGTCGGCAGGCCGAAGCGCTCGTCGGTGTAGCGGGCGGCATCGATCTTCTTGAGCGAAGCGCTGTCGCCGAGCACTTCCTTCATCGGCTTCTTCAGATCCGCGAGGATCTTCTGCACGACCGGATACGCTTCGGGATGCACCGCCGACGCATCGAGCGGATTGTCGCCGCCGACGACCCGCAGGAATCCCGCCGCCTGTTCGTAAGTCTTCGGTCCGAGCCGCGGCACGCTCTTCAATGCCTGCCGGTTGGCGAACGCACCGTTCTGGTTGCGATGCGCGACGATGTTTTCAGCGAGCGTCGTCGACAGGCCCGATACCCGTGCGAGCAATGCAGGCGAAGCCATGTTCACATCGACGCCGACTGCGTTCACGCAATCCTCCACGACGGCGTCGAGCGACTTTGCCAGCCGCGACTGGCTCACGTCGTGCTGATACTGGCCGACGCCGATGGACTTGGGATCGATCTTGACCAGTTCCGCTAGCGGATCCTGCAGGCGCCGAGCGATCGACACTGCACCGCGCAGGCTGACGTCGAGCTCGGGCAGCTCATGCGATGCGAGCGCCGATGCTGAATACACCGAAGCGCCGGCTTCCGATACCACCACCTTGGTGAGCTTGAGTTCGGGATGCCGCTTGATCAGTTCGGCAGCGAGCCGATCCGTCTCGCGCGACGCCGTGCCATTGCCGATGCCGATGAGTTCTACCGAATGCTTCTTCGCGAGCTTGCCCAGTTCGTGCAGCGCGCCCTCGAGATCGTTCTTCGGCGGAAACGGATACACCGTCGACGTGTCGAGCACCTTGCCGGTGCGATCCACGATGGCGACCTTCACGCCGGTACGGATGCCGGGATCCAATCCCATCGTCACGCGTGCGCCCGCGGGTGCAGCGAGCAGCAGGTCGTTCAGATTCTGGCCGAACACTCGAATCGCCTCTTCCTCCGCGCGTTCGCGCAGTGACGAGAACAATTCCGCTTCGAGCTGCCAGGCGACCTTGACCTGCCAGGTCCAGCGCACCGTTTCCTTCAGCCAGGCATCTCCGGGGCGCCCCTGCTCGGCGATGCGATAGCGGGCGGCGATCTTGAGCTCGCAGGAATTCGGTCCCGGCACGGCCGCGGTCTCGGTGAGTTCGAGCTCTTCGGGCAACTTCAGCGACAGCCTCAGGAACTCTTCAGTGCGGCCACGGAACAGCGCCAGGGCGCGATGCGGAGGCACCGACGCGAGCTGTTCCTTGTAATCGAAATAGTCGCGGAATTTCGCGCCGGGCACTTCCTTGCCCTCGACCAGCTTCGAGACCACCACACCCTGTTCCTGCAGGTGCTCACGCAACGAGCCCAGCAATTCCGCGTCCTCGGCAAATTTTTCGGTGAGGATCTGCCGCGCCCCTTCGAGGGCAGCCTTGGCGTCGGGGACGCCCGGGTTGTCGCCGTTCTCGGTGGTGAACGCTTCCTTCAGGTATTTCGCCGCTTCGACGGCAGGCGTCAGGTTCGGATCGGCGAGAAGCGCTTCCGCCAGCGGCTCGAGGCCGGCTTCGCGAGCGATCTGGGCCTTGGTGCGCCGCTTCGGCTTGTACGGCAGGTACAGGTCCTCGAGACGCTGTTTGCTGTCTGCCGCTTCGATGTCCGCCTGCAGTTTCGGCGTCACCTTGTTCTGCTCGTTGATGCTCTTGAGGATGG
>DASRIK010000643.1:0-4209 GCA_035650035.1 Burkholderiales bacterium
GCTTTCGCCGTCAGATCCCCGCCAAGGCGGGCGCGTCGCAGGGCGGAAGAGGGGCCCCTTGGGGATCTGACCCCGAAGACGCGCATGGATCGGCGTCCGCACGACGCGCCAACGATCGGCTCCACGGTCGCATCCCGCGACCGGGTCCCTGCTCCACGTTGCGCCGATCCCTCTTCCAGGCTTCAGCGTGCCCGCGTCTTCGACGCCCCTCCGTCTCTAAGCCTCGCAGGCTCGGACGAGAGTGCTAACGAACATTCGAGTATTACGTGCGCAGGGACCCCGCGTCTACGACGCCCCCGCTCACCGACGATAGTTCGGTTCTAACTACTAATTGTTGCGCGGATCGTCCTTCGGATCGATATATACGACGTCGAATGGACCGGTGCCGTTGATCTGCACGATCGTCTCCACTTCCGCGCGTGCATAGTGCGGCATTCCAGCGGGCAGGTGCACGAAGCTTCCAGGCGGCAAGCCTTTGAGCCCCGCGCGATCGATCTTCTCGCCCGCCGCGACCGCGAACTGTCCCGCAATCACCGTCACGAATTCGTCTTTCGAATGCCGGTGCGGCGGAACCACGAAGCCTGCCGGAAGTTTCAGCCGCAGCACGAACGGTCCTTCCTTTGCGGGACTGCCCAGCAGGACGGCGGCCTGAGCACCGGGCGGCAGTGACGGCGGGGCCGGGCCCCATTTCACTGCGTCGGCCGGCACGACGGTGTGGTGCGCATCGCCGGCGCGGACTTGCGTGGCCATTCCGACGAGCGCAATTGCGCCAAGCACGAGCGCGACGATGGTATGTCGGACGTTTCTCATGAGAGCTCCTTTCGTTGTTAATCGCGCGTAATCACGATCTCGAGGTACTCGCTCGGCACTACCATCGTGCTGTCGCCTGAGCGGTTGAACCTCGCGATCAGATCGAGAAGATCGCGCTGAAGACCCGCCTGTGCGTCCGGCGCGAGGGCGGCGAACGTCTTGAGCACCGGCCCGTAGTACGTCCTGAAGATGTCGAGCCATTGCTCGGGCGAGCGATAGCGGAACGCAAAGCTCCGCTGCGCCGACTTGATCGAGGCTGCATGTGGCTCGAAGAGCTCCGTGAGGCGCGCCCGCGTCCCCCACAGCGCCGGTGACTTCGTGCCGGCTGCCGGCGGGACGTACTTGCCGATCGCCTTGAAGACCTGCCCGATGAAGCCGTCCGGCGTCCAGTTCGCGAGCCCGATCTTTCCGCCCGGCCTGCACACGCGAACGAGCTCGGCGGCAGCGCGTTCCTGGTCCGGAGTGAACATGACGCCGAACGTGGAAACGACGGCATCGAAGCTCGAGTTCGGGAAAGGCAGCGCTTCCGCGTCGGCTTCTCGGAATTCCATGGTCAGGCGTTCGGCCGCCGCGCGTTCGCGCGCGCGCTCGAGCAGCGCCGCAACGTAGTCCGTCGCGATGACTTCGCAGCCGCGGCGCGCCGCTGCGAGCGAGACGTTTCCGTTGCCGGCTGCGACGTCGAGCACGCGTTGGCCGGAGCGGATGTCCAGCACCTCGCAGAGCTCCTCACCGACGATCTGAAGCGTGGTGCCGACGACTGCATAGTCGCCCGAGGACCACGCCGCGCGCTGTCGTGCTTTGACGACGTTCAGATCGATCGGCGCCGGAGATGTTTTTTCATCTACTGCGACAGCGGATATAGCCATAGGTCTTCTCCTTTCGGTTGGTCGGTCCTGCTATCCTCTGGGGCCGTCGTGGGGGAACGGCGGCCCGGGCCGGACGCCTCATGCAACCGGCTTCGGCACACACTGTAAAAACCATCCGTGGGGGCCAGCGTGGGTGCGAGCGTGGGAAGAACCGCGCAACGAAATCGGCCGGAACGGGGCCGTCACGTTCCCAGCCTGCGCGTGCGCCTGTTCGGTCCGGTCACCGTGGCCCGCAGTGATGTGGAGCAGACGCTCCCCGCTTCCCGCAAAGCGCGCGCGCTGTTTGCGTATCTGGCGCTCGCGTCGCACCCGATCACGCGCAGCCATCTCTGTGAGCTGCTGTGGGACAGTCCCAACGATCCGCGCGGCGAGCTGCGCTGGTGCCTGAGCAAGATCAGGAGCCTCGTCGACGAACCGGGGCGGCGGCGCGTCGCAACGCGGGGGGACACCGTAAGCCTCGATCTCACGGGATGTTCGGTCGATGCACACGACGTCGCGAACGCAACGCAGCAGGGTGTAGACGCGCTCACGCCCGAGCAGCTGCGTACGTTATCCGCGCTCTTTTTCGGCGATCTTCTGGAAGGCCTCGAAATCGAGGGACAGCCGCTTTTCAACGGCTGGCTCGTCGCGCAACGACGCCGCTTTCGCGGCTATCACGCCGCGCTCCTGGAGCGTCTGGTGGCCGGCGTTCCCGACGACGAGGCGTTTGGCTACATCGAACAATGGATACGTCTCGCGCCGTTCGACCGGCGTGTTCACGAAACGCTGTTGAAAGCCCTCGCGCGGAGCGGCCGAATTCGCGAGGGTGAAGAGCACGTCGCGGCTACAGTGCGCCTTTTCGAAGCCGAAGGCATCGACCCCGCATTCCTGCACGAGGCATGGCGGGCAGCCAGAGCACAACCGGATACCTCCGGAGGCGTATCGACCGGCGCTCCGCCTCCGGCCACGGCGCTCGTAGGGCAGGAAAGCAATCTGCTCGCGGCTCGGCGCGCCTCGATTGCCGTGATGCCGTTCGTCGATCGCAGCACAGCGGCCCTCGTCCGCGGCGGTCCCGCAGACGGTCTCGTGTACGACGTGATCACGCGACTTGCCAAGCTGCGGAGCCTCTTCGTGATCGCGCAGGGCACGGTGTTCGCGCTGCGGGAGCGGTGCATCGCGCCGGAAGAAGCCGGCCGCATGCTCAATGTCGACTACGTCACCAGCGGATCTCTGCAACGTCAGGGTAATCGGCTCACCGTCTCCGTCGAGCTCGCCGAAACGCGCAGCGCCCGCATCGTCTGGGCGGAAGTGTTCAACCACAGGGTCGATGACACGTTCCTCATACTCGACGATATCGGTAATCGCATCGTCGCTTCCATCGCCCACGAGATCGAGAACATCGAACGCAACCGCGCGATGCTGCGGCCGCCGAGCTCGCTCGATGCGTGGGAAGCGCATCACCGCGGCCTCTGGCATATGTACCGCTTCAACCGCACCGACAACGAGCGCGCACAGCACTTCTTCGAGACCGCCGTGCGACTCGACCCGACGTTCGCGCGTGCTTACGCGGGGCTTTCGTTCACGCATTTCCAGAAGGCGTTCCAGGGCTGGGCCGACCGCACGCCCGAAATCGAGCGGGCGCTTTCAACCGCGGGTCAGAGCCTCATGGTCGACGACCGGGATCCCGCGGCGCACTGGGCCATGGGTCGTGCGCTCTGGCTGAACGCACGTCAGGACGAATCGATGGTCGAGCTCGAGAAGGCCGTCGAGCTGAGCCCCAACTTCGCGGTCGGACACTACACGCTCGCTTTCGTGCAGTCGCAGGCCGGCGATGCCCGCGCGGCGATCCGTGCGTCGGACCATTCGCGGCATCTGAGCCCATTCGATCCGCTGATGTTCGCGATGCTCGGCGCCCGGGCGATGGCGCTCGTGCGTCTCGGGCGCTTCGAGGAGGCTGCCGAATGGGGCATGAAAGCCGCCGCCCGTCCGAACGCACACGCGCACATTTACGCGATCGCCGCGTACAGTCTCGCGCTCGCTGGGCGCGTGGAGGATGCACGCAGCTATCTCGCGAAGATCCACAACACGCTGCCGCGGTACGGTGTCGAAGACCTGCTCACTGCAATGCGGTTCGAACCGGCGGGGGCGGCGCTCTTTCGCGAAGGCGCGAAGCGCGTTCGCTCGGTATAACGCCCGCTACCGGCGTTGTTTCGGTGGCTTGGGCGTTCCGGGCGTCAGCCACAGCTCGTATTGCCGCGGCGTCGAGCGCGATTCGTAACCCGCGACGCGTTTCACCCGCGGTGGCGGCACGCCCACGTCACGCAAAGCGCGTGCGATCCGCGCGGCCTCGCCGGCCTCCTGCGGGTGGAAGTACCTCAGATCCGTTTCACCGGG
Organism: Burkholderiales bacterium; assembly: GCA_035650035.1. GTDB lineage: Bacteria > Pseudomonadota > Gammaproteobacteria > Burkholderiales > SG8-41 > JAQGMV01. Next base: position 4,050 of record DASRIK010000643.1, read on the forward strand.
GCCGGCATTGACCACGCGGATTCCTGTCACGCGTATCCCCCGTCTCGCGAGCGGCTGAACGAGCTGTTCGGCCCATTTGCGCTGCGCGTCGCTGCGCACGTGCACGAGGAGCGTTGTGATCGGCCGCGGTGCAGTAGCGGCCGGCGATGCCGGGGTTTTC
>DASRIK010000644.1:0-6507 GCA_035650035.1 Burkholderiales bacterium
GTCGCAGAGACCAACTACGGCCGCAGAGTGAACAGGTTCGTGCCGGTTTGATAAGGAGGAGACTATGAGCAGCACGAATTCCCGCCGTCCCGTTTATTCGTACGTCCTGTGTTTTCTCGCCCTCTTCACCTTCGGCGCAAGCTGCGCGCAGGCGCAGGCATATCCCTCCAAGACCATCGAGTGGATTTCGCACTCCTCCGCGGGCTCGGGGACCGATCTTTTCAATCGCAACGTGAGCGGCATGCTCGAGAAGGAGAAGATTCTCAACGTGCCCTTCATCCACACTAACCGCGTCGGCGGCAATGGCGTGATCGCCTACCAATACCTCAAGAACAGGAAAGGCGATCCACACGTCGTCATGGCGATGTCCGTCACCGTCATCCTGACGCAGTCGATCCTGCCTGATACCGGGCTCGCGCTCGATTCGCTCACGCCGATCATTCGTTTCGCGCAGGACCCGCAGGTCGTGGCGGTGCGCACCGAATCGAAGTTCAAGACCTACCAGGAGCTCATCAATGCGGCGCGCGAGGGCAACGTCGTGGCGGGAATCACCGGACCCACCGGCAGCGGTCGCGCGGCGCTCTACTACATCGAGCGCGACACCGGCGCCAAATTCAAGTATGTGACGTTCAAAGGCGGCGGCGACGCCGTTCTTGCCACGCTCGGGGGCCACGTCGACGTGACGACGGAGAACATGAGCGAGATGCTGCCACTGGTCGAAGCGCGCAAGATGCGCATCCTGGCCGTTACCGGGGAGCGGCGCTTCAAGCAGGTGCCTGAGGTCCCGACGCTGAAGGAGCTCGGCTACAAGACGGTCGTCGCGACGGGGCGCGGCTTCGGAATGGCCCCCGGCGTGCCGAAGGAGGCCGCAGCGACCATCGAAAAGGCGCTGAAGCACGTTTACGACAGCCAGGCCTACAAGGACTACGCCGACCGCAATATGTTCGAGGACGCGTACTTGAACAGCGCCGACTTCGCGAAAGCGCTCGTCGCGCAGCGCGCGGAGCAGCTCGAGTTTCTGAAGGCAATCGGCATCGTGAAGTGACGGTGTATTACTCGGCCGCGATTTGATGTGAACTGATCCATCAAGCCTGCCGATCGCGCCGGACCCACGCCACGGCGTCGCTACTCGACGACATAAAGGAAAACACCACGAGCGATCGAGATTAGCAGCAACTTTAGAAATGCTGCGTAAGCCCGTAGCGCGTGTGAAGCCATGTCCAGAAGCCGCTCGCTGGCATGACACTTGCGAAGTGCGAGCGACGCATGGCCTTATCTTCATTTGCTGCTTTGTCAGTCGAGTCGCGCGACCACGAAGTACGAGCGCTTGTTGAGCTCGTGCGGCTTTCGCGGGTGACTCTGGTCATCGCCGAAGACGGCTCGGACCAAAGCGCCGTGCTCCGGTCAATGGTAATGCCGCTATTGCAGGGCCATAGCAGCGGCACCACCAAAGAAATTGCCGTCTGGTTCGACTGGTGGAAGAAGGCGCCCCTCGCTGTCTTGAAAGCGCGCATCGATGAGGCGCTCGCGCGCGTCGTTGGAGATGCGGCGTATGCAATGGAAGATCATCCGGCCGCTGATCATCTGTGCGCACGGCTTGCTGCACGGCAGCGGGCTTTCGATTGCAGGTTCGTCATCATTTTCGACCGTTTCGAAGAATATCTCGCGGCGCCCGCAGAAGGCGATGAGATTCGCGAGTTCGAGGCGCAGTTTGTCGAAGCCGTAAATAGCCCCACGATCAGCGCTAACTTCGTGCTGTCGGTCGATGAACACGCCGCCCCCCAGCTCGCACGCCTGCAAGAGCACATTCCAGGGCTCGGCGATGCGGAGGTGCGCCTGTCCAAACTCGAGTCGGAGCGCGCGTGGCCAGCCAGCCCCCATCCACAGGCATCGGCCGATCGACTCGTCGGCTCCCGAGCACCACTCCCGCACCCACCGGTATCCGAGACGAATGTTTCGCAGAGCGATGCGCGTTCCCGAGAACCCTTCCTAAGTCGAACGGCAGAGACTACATCCGAGGCTCGAAGTCCAGTGGCTGCGCATGCTGCCGACGCGCCGCGGAAATGGTCTTGGCAGCGTGCAGCGATTGCGCTCGTCATCCTGCTCGTAATCGTTTCGTCGGTTGCGCTGCTCGGCATACGCCGTGGCGGTGAACCCGAGCGTGGGCCGATTGCGACCGCGGTTTCGCCACCGAATACGGCCGCTCAGACAGACGCGCAAGGCGGACGCGGCGAAAACGCGCGGAGCGGTCCGCTCGCGCTGCCATCAGACGAAGTGCTGCCGACACCGGATGTCCATGCCGCTCCCGCGCCACAACCACAGGTCGCACTCGACAAGCCTTCGTCCGCCGCTTCGTCTTCGTCGTCAAGCGCGACGACACCGCGCCCAGCACCTGCAGCGAACGGGCCCCCGGGTGCGCTCCTATACATCGTCGTCGGAAGCGAAGCGCAGCGCGAATACGCTGAGGGCATCGTGGCGCCTCTCGCGCGGCGCGGCATACGCGTGGGCGGCATTCGGGTGGCCCGTGGCGGGCCACCTGTTTCCGATCTGCGCTACTTCCATTCTGCGGATCGTGCTGAAGCCGCCACAATCAACCGCGCTCTCGACGCGATAGGTAAGCCCGCGCAGCGCCTGAGATACGTCACGGGACTCGAAGACCGGCAGCCGCGCAGTCACTACGAGCTGTGGTTGCCGCCGCCGTGATCGTGCCGTGGCCGGTTTCATGCGAGCTCCCGATCGGTCAGCGATACGTTCTTTGGAGCAGCACCCGCCACGCGGTGCATCAGGCTGCCGACGCACTAAGATTGCCACCGCTGAGCTAACATACCCGTCCTCCCTCACAACAGGGCGCGAGGGAAGCCATCTTGTCACGCGCTCTAAGTCAATTGCAGGTTCGGATATGCCGCGCATTTTTGTGTCATACAGGCGAGATGACTCTGGTTATGTTGCGGGCATGCTCACTGAACGATTGAAAAAGGTCTTCGGTTTCGACTCAGTCTTTATCGATGTTGAGGCGATTCCACTTGGAGCTGACTTTCGAAAGAACATAAGCGATGCCGTCGCGAGATCTGACGTATTTCTGGCGCTTATTGGCGACGCTTGGCAGGGATCTACTGGACAGACGGGCCGTGCAATCGATGACCCCGATGATTTCGTGCGCGCCGAGATTGAAGCCGCGCTGCGAGAGCACATTCCGATCATTCCGGTTCTCGTTGGCAAGGCACGGATGCCGGCGGGGGCGGAGCTTCCGGAATCGTTACGTCCGCTTGCGTTTCGCAACGCGGCGGAGGTGAGATCCGGCCGCGATATGAATCATCATATCGAGACGTTGATCGATGATTTGCAAAACCACTTTTCCGCCGGATCAGCCGCGGTTCAGTCGCTGCAGCCGGCGAACTCCACGGCCGAGACCCCAAAGGACCCACGCATAGGGCCAGCCGATGAGGCGCTGTTGGTCGATGGATCGGGCGCTCAGCCTGTGCCGCGACGTAATACTCGTGCGGCACGACCTAAGTTTCTCGTCGTTGCTACCCTTCTTTGCATCGCGATCGCAGCTGCTGTCGTGCTCCGCAACGACAAAGACAACGCGCGAAGAGACACATTCGTGGCGGAGAGCCCTTCCGGCGCGATAAGCGAAGACGCCGCTACGCATGCTGTCCCGGCAGCTCCTGAAGTCCCGAAAGACAGCGCTGTACGCACTGCCCCGGCAGCGCAATCCCATTCAACGAGTAAGCCAGGTGAGCAGGATGAACACGTTGCGAAAAACAGGACCGCGACACCGAACGTGTCTCCAGTCTCACCCAACAAGTTGCAAGACCGCAAAGCCGACGCTCGTGTTGCGAGCGGGACGGACCTCAGCGGAAAATGGCTTATCGAGGAAACCGACAAGACCTTCAAGACGTTGATCACTCTTCGGGTGATCAACGGCAAGGTGTACGGCGGCACCGACATCGACTTCCCGGAGTATCTCGCCACTTGGCACGGCGCGAGACGCCACTCTTCCATCTATGATGGAGAGCTCACACCTAACGGACTTTCGTTCAAGACGAAGCGAACGATCAGGACGGAAGCTGGGAATGACGCCACTACAGTTGAGACAATCGACCACTATCAAGGCGAACTTCAGGGTAACAAGATTCGCTTCTTCGTGAGTCGAGCGGGTGGCGATTACTGGGAGGTGACCGCTGTGAAAACGTTAAGCCAATGACGTTTGCCGGGGACGGGTAAGCACATGTGCGCTGGCGCACAGTCATATTCGCTTGACGCAGGGTGTAATCAGCCTGGGCTGATGTTCGGTTAGGCGCTGTGGCGGTTGGGCACTGCAGCAGCCATGGCTCTTCTGCATTGCACCGCTCATCGCTGCCGCGATCGGCGCTTTCCCCTGCAAGGCCGTTCTCGAGGGTGAACACGTAAAACCACCCGTCGTTGGTCGACCTGAACCGACGATCGCCGTCGCATGACCTTCGCTGCGCGGGAGCTAGGTAGTCGCGGAAAGTCGCGCCGGGATACGCACTACGAGCTGTGGTTGCCGCCGCGCTGACATGCCGTGCTTATCTGAAACACCTCACTTCTTCGTTAGTGCGATAGCAGACTAACGCCGAGCCGTGCGCAGTTCGGTGCCGTAGTCGAGCGACGCCGCGCCGCTCGAGCAAGTCAGCATAGCGTAAGATCGCAAACGGCAGTCTCAGTTCAGAAAGGCTTTCGATGAAGGTTTGTGTAGTGGGCGCTGGTGGAGTCGGGGGCCTGCTTGCCGCGGTGTTGCGGCGGGCGGGCGTCGACGTCAGTCTGTTGGTAACCGAACGACATGTGACGGCGATCAGGCGCAATGGCCTGACGCTGATCGCTCCGAGCGGCCGGTTCAGCGTTGAAATTCAAGCCGAGGTCGACGCGCATGCTATTGGAGCCTGTGACGTCGTCGTCGTGACGCCGAAGATGTGGGCTGTTGGAGCGCTTGCGCCCATGCTTCAGCCGCTGCTTGCGGAAAACACTGTCGTCATTCCTGTCCAAAACGGCATCGATGCACCAGGGATACTCGCCAAGACTCTTGGCTGGGGACACGTCGTCTACGGATCCGCATCGATGAACGCGGCTATCGAGGAGCCTGGCGTAATCCGGCAAAGAAATCCGAATTACGGGATCACTGTGGCCGAGGCGCAAGGCGTCGAATCGCCCAGACTGCTGAAGGTGAAGGAGATCTTCGGGGCTGCCGGTATTTCGGTCGAAGTCGCCACCGACGGCCCCGCTGTGTTGTGGGACAAGTTCATCGGACTGGTCGCGAACAGTTCACTCTGCGCACTGCTACGGTCGCCCATGGGTGTCGTACAACAGGACGATGACTGCTGGGCGCTCTACGCGGCCGTATTCAACGAGGTCGTTGCCACGGGACGGGCCGTGGGCATTTCGATACCCGCGGAGAAGGCGCAGGCGCGGCTCGCTCGGGCGCGGACATCGCCACCGATGGTGATGCCGTCAATGGCTGTCGACCTCATCGCTGGCAATCGCCTGGAATTGCCATGGCTGGGTGGGCGAGTGAGGGAGCTTGGAAGAGAACACGGCGTACCTACGCCAGCGAATGATTTTATTTGGGCTGCGTTGAAGCCGTTTTTGTCTGGTCGGGCACCAGCGGCGTAGAACTGTTCATTCGTTGGTGGCGGGCGGGCGGATCTCCGCGCCGACGGGCCGTTCAATCACTTGCAGGATCCGACAGCTCTCACCCGCGCAGAGGCCCTCGAAGCGGATCTGCGCGATGCGCCCGTCTGACGCAAACACGATCGCGACACGGCCTTCGGTGCGCATCGCGCCGTTCACCCAGTGGGTATTGCCAACGAGCACGCTTGCATCGCCGGGCACTTCGGCGAGATCGGTCACGCGATCGGCGAAATCCGGAAAGGGTACCGGGAACGGGTTTCCTTGCGCGATCGGCGGCGCGGGCCGCCACTGCTGCGTCCCGGCGCCCATCCAGGCACTCGCGCCTATCGAGACATAAGAGAAGCTGCGTCCCGCCGGATTGCGCACGATACGCCACTTGTCTGGACGTACGTGCTCAACGAGGAAGATGTCCGCGGCCTTATGGCTCTCCACGCGCGTTGCCATGAAGATTGCCGGGCTCGATTCGTCTGCATCGACCGCGGCGCGCAGACGCGGCCGTAAAGCCTCATCGTTCGGCGGGCCGCCTGGAGGAACAAGCGCGCCTGCAGGCATGATCGGAGCATCATCGGGCACCGCCCCGCGACGCTCGCGCAGCCGCTCGAGGTTCGCTTTCTGTATCGGCGGACCTTCGAAAGCGCCCAGCGTGCACATGGGGCCCGATCGCGGCTGAAACACGAAATCTCGTCCACCGACCGGCTCCGCCTGGCATCGGGTGCCCTCGCCCGCGCCGTAGGCAGGGCTGCCGGGAAGCGGAACGAACAGCGCGTCGAGGAATGCATCGCTCCGCGTCACGCCCGCGCACGCGCCTCCCGGCGATTGCAGGTTCGCGCTCTGGAACGCAGCCGCGGGAACGCCGAC
>DASRIK010000645.1:0-6517 GCA_035650035.1 Burkholderiales bacterium
CTTCAGCGCTCGCGCCGCATAACGTTCGAGGAATGGCGCAACCGGCCGTTCCGCGAGAAGCTCTGGGAGCACGCGACGAGTCTGCTGGGATCCCAGTTGTGAACGGCGGGCCGCGGCTCGCCGTGCTGCTGCTCGGCTCGACGGGTTTTATCGGCGAACGTCTGCTTGCGGCACTCAGAGCCGAGGGACACGAGGTGGTGTGTGGCGTCCATAGCGGGCGTGCTCCCGCCGGCTGCCACGGCTTTCCAGTGGATTACACGCGCGATCATGCGCCCTCGGACTGGATCCCGCGCCTGACGGGCATCGACGTCGTGGTCAACGCCATCGGGATTTTGCGTGAAACGAGGCGAGCGTCATTCCAGGCGCTGCACGTCGACGCGCCGACCGCACTCTTCCAGGCGTGCGTGCAAGCCGGCGTGAAGAAGATCGTTCAGATCTCGGCACTCGGCGCGGATGCGGGCGCAGTCAGCCGCTATCACGTCACGAAAAAAAAAGCCGACGACGCGCTCGCCGGGCTACCGATTGGCTGGGTTATCGTGCAGCCCTCGCTGGTGTTCGGCGTGGGCGGACGCAGCGCCGCGCTGTTTGCAAAGCTTGCCACGCTGCCTCTGATTCCACTGCCCGGAGACGGCGGCCAGCGCGTGCAACCGATACACATCGACGATGTCACGGCCGCTATCGTGCGACTCGTCGGTTCCAATGCGTGGGATGGCGAGCGTATCCCGCTGGTCGGCGCGAAAGCCATTACGTTTCGAGAGCTGTCCGGCAGGCTCAGGCGTGCGCTGGCGCTCGGGGAGCCGCATTTCGTACGCGTGCCGCTCGCACTCGTACGCGCCGCTGCGGCGGCGGGAGAGCGTCTGCCTGGCGCGCTCCTTGATCGGGAGTCGCTCGGGATGTTGCTCCGAGGCAACGTCGGGTCAGCCGAGCGCATCTCCGCGATTCTGGGCCGGTCTCCGCGGCCGGTGGAAGCATTCGTCGAACCGGGGATGGCGCGCGCCGTCGCGAACGAAGCGCAGCTGTCGTGGCTGCTTCCGCTTCTGCGCGCGACCGTTGGTGTCGTATGGATCGCGACCGCCATCGTATCGGTCGGTGTGTATCCGACCGACGAGAGCTACGCGATGCTCGCTCGCGTCGGATTGACGGGCGGCCTGGCGGCTGTCGCTCTCTACGGCGCGGCCCTGCTCGATCTCGCTTTTGGCTTGGGTGTGTTCCTCATGCGTGACCGGCGCTGGCTATGGCGTGCGCAGATGGCGCTCATCGTGGGCTACAGCGTGGTTGTCGCGATCTGGTTACCGGAATACTGGCTGCATACGTTCGGGCCGCTGCTGAAGAATCTGCCGCTGCTCGCGGCAATACTTTTGCTGCACGAGTTCGAGAAGCCCATAGACCGCAGGCCGTGACCAGGCATGGAATACCTGATCGTCAAGTTCATCCACGTGCTGTCCTCCACGTTGCTCTTCGGCACCGGTCTCGGCTCGGCGTTTTACATGTTCTTCACCAACCGCACCGGGGACGTGCGCGCAATCGCGATCGTTTCGCGGCGTGTGGTGTGGGCGGACTGGCTCTTCACGACACCGACGGCGATCGTTCAACCGGTCACGGGGTTTTATCTGGTGCACCTCGCCGGCCTGCCGTTGTCGATGGCCTGGCTCGCGTGGTCGGTCGCGCTTTTCGTCCTCGCGGGCGCATGCTGGCTGCCCGTCGTGTGGATACAGATACGCATGGCAGCGCTTGCAGAGCGCGCCGCAGGAGCGGGAACGCCGCTGCCGCCTTTATTCTGGCGCTACCACCGCATCTGGATTGCGCTCGGCATCCCGGCGTTTCTCGCGTTCATCGTTATTTTCTATCTTATGACGATAAAGCCCGCGTAACCGCGCACCGGCCGCAAGGCCGATGGCGAGGGCGGCGTAAATCGAAAACAGTGCACGATTCGAAAGATGCGCTTCGAAGCCGGGCTTGAAACGGTCAGACACCACGTGGTAGTCGGTGATGTATGCAGCGGCTGCGATCGTCGAGCCCCCGACGAGCGCGGATCCGGTGCTGCATTCCGCGCGTGCACCGAAGAGCGCTTCAAAAAACGTCGCCCAGAATACGCTCGCACCGTGATGCAGCGCCATGCCGATGACGAAGTTGTGTGCATGGCGCCCTTCGTGCGATTCGGGATCGTCGTCCCAGGCGATGTGGCTCACGGCATGCATTGGAAGATCGGCGCGCCCGCGTTCTGCGCGGCTGTGAGCGGCACCCGCGATCTGCGACAGTGCGCCACCCGCCAGCCCCGAAACGAGGCAATTGAGGACGAAGCGTTTCATTTGGCGCCGACTCTGAGCGGGATGTACAAGGCCGCGTCGCCACGACGCACGAGCAGGGCGACGATGCCGCCGGCGGGCTGTTGCTGGACGATGCGGTTGAACTCCTCGATGCTCTTGAAATAGATGTTGTTGACCGCGATGATGATGTCGCCGCGCTGCACTTGCCCGCTCTGGCCGGGAGCGTCTTCGACGACGATGCCGTACTCGATACCCAGAGCTTTGCGCTGTGTCGGTGCGAGCTCGCGCACGACGAGGCCGAGCCTGTTTGCCGTTTGTCGGCCTTCGGGCTGCGCGCGTTGCGCCACGCTTTCCGATGGGAACTCCGCGAGGGTCGCTTTCACCTGTCGCCGTGCCCCGCTGCGCCAGACGTCGAGCGTCACCGTCGTGCCGGGTTTCGTCCCGGCAACGAGCCGAGGCAGCTCGTTCGCGCTTTGCACGGGCTTGCCTTCCAATCCGAGGATCACGTCGCCTGGTTGAAGCCCCGCCTTTGCCGCCGGGCTGCCCGGCTCGACGGACGCGACGAGAACGCCTTTCACGTCATCCAGCTTGAACGATTTCGCGAGCTCGGGCGTGAGCGCCTGGATCTGCACCCCAAGGCGGCCGCGCGTCACCTTGCCCGTCGCCTGCAGCTGCTTGCCGACGTCGAGCGCGACCTCTATCGGGATCGCGAAGGACACACCCATGTAGCCACCGGTACGGCTGTAAATGGCGGAGTTGATGCCGACGACTTCACCTCTGAGATTGAGCAGGGGGCCGCCCGAATTCCCGGGGTTCACCGCAACGTCGGTCTGGATGAATGGCACGAACGACTCGTCCGGCAGCGATCGGCCTTTCGCGCTCACGATCCCGGCCGTGATCGTATTGATGAAGCCGAACGGCGATCCGATCGCGGCGACCCACTCGCCGACTTTCAGGCTTTCCGAGTTACCGAGCGTCACGGTGGGGAGCCCCGCGGCGTTCACCTTGAGGAGGGCGACGTCCGTACGCGCATCGACGCCCACGATCTTTCCCTTGAACTCACGCGCATCGGCAAGCCGCACGACCACGTCTTCGGAGTCGGCGACGACGTGTGCGTTCGTGAGAATGTAACCGTCGGAGCTGATGATGAACCCCGATCCGAGCCCCTGCCCGCCAGGTCCGGGATCGGGCGGATTGGGCATGAAGCGTCGGAAAAAATCGAATATCGGATCGTCGGGGAGCTCGAGCCCGCCGCCGGCGCGAGCACGCCGCATGGTGACGACGTTCACGACGGCGGGCCCTTGCCGCTCGACCAGCACCGTGAAGTCCGGTAGGCCGCTCGCCTGCGCTGTGCTCGTCGCCCCAGCGTCCGGCTGCGGCTGCGGTCCTGCCCGCGCGGGGGCTTTCGCGCTGCTTTCGGGCGCTGGCGGCGGCACGCTCGTTGTGGCGTCGTGCTCTTTGCATCCGCTCAAAGCGATCGCAAGCATGAGCACAACGCCGAAATGAAATGCGGTGCCTCGGGAAGCACCGCGGGAGAATGAAACGATCGCTTGCAGCACTGTTCTCCGTGATCGGGCAGGGTTGGCGTGTGCCGCTTTGTGCAAGACGTGTGCCGCTGTACAGCAAAAGAGGACCGGCGCGAGCCGGCCCTCTTTGCAATGCTGACGCGCTACTCTGAGGCCGGTTTGGCAGTGGAGCTGGAGCTCGTGCTCTGACCCGCTAAACTTTGCGAGCTCCCCGGCCCTCGCGAGGCTGTATTGGTCGTTGTATTGCTGCCCGAGCTTCCGCTTGCATTCGACCCGAGGCCGGTGCTGCCGGACGTGCCGCCCGAGCCTTCGCGACCTTCGCGCGCACCGCTCCACTGCGATTGGCTCGCGGACCGGTCGGAACCGCTTTGCCAGCCGACATTCTGCGACACGCGTATCCGGTTCTCGACGTCATTCACACCCGCCACCGAATCGGCGAGATCCTCGATCGCGTGCTTCATGTGGCGCTCGGGAACCGTACCGTCGAACGTGACGCGGCCTGCGCGTACTTCGACCGTGATCTCGCTCGAGTCGATATACGCGCTCTGTATGAGCTGCTCGCAAATGTCTTCCTTGATGCGATCGTCAGAGCGCGTATAGCCTTTCGGCCCACGACGCTGCGAGCGTCCCTGCCGCTGGCCCATGCTCCTGCCCTGCGTGCCCCAGTCACCTTGCACGCCCCATTCACCCGACGGCCCGTAGCCGCCCTGCGATCGCTGGCCTTGTGAGCCGTAGCCGGGCTCAGTGCCGCCATGCGTGCTGTAACCGCCATGCGTGCCGTAGCCCTGCGACCCCGCGCCGCCTTGCGAGAAGGAGGCTTGCGACCCGTGACCGCCGTGCGAGCCATAGCTCGACTGCGAGCCATATCCACCGCCAGCGCCGTAGCCGCCATAGCCGGCTTGCTGGCCGTAACCCTGACCTTGGCCGCTTTGCTGGCCGGAACCGAATCGGCCACCCATGTTGCGCGAACCGTAGCTGCCGGGCGAAGCATAGCCGGCTGGCGAGCCATATCCGGCCTGTGGGCCGTAGCCGCTTTGCATGCTTTGGCCGCTCGACTGTCCGCCGTAGCCATGTGTGCCGTAGCCCGTCGCGCCCGGTGAGCCATAGCTGGCCTGGCTGAAGCCCCCCTGGCCGCCCGCGCCCTGATGGTAGCCGCCGTGCGAGCCGTAGCCTCCTTGTGGCCCGTAGCTCGTGTTCTGTTCGGTATAGCCGCCGCCGAAGCTGCCGCCTTGCTGCTCGCTTGGGCCGCCGTAGCTTCCACCTTGCGGCGTGTGCGCCTGCGCATAGCCTCTATGCTCGGAGCCGAAGCCGCCGCCGGTATAGCTGCCGCTTTGCGAGCTGTAGCCGCCTCCGGGTTGTTGAGAGCCATAGTCGCGTCCGGCTTGTTGAGAGCCGTAGCCGCTTCCGCCCTGCTGTGAGCCGAAGGTGCCCTCGGTCTGCCAGCCGCCCTGTCCTTGAGAGCCGTGGCTGCGAGTGCTTTCCCAGCTGGATTGCTGGCGTCCTCCGTACGGACGGTTTTCAGGTCCACCGGAGTCCCAACGCTCGTCGCGCTGGCCTTCGTTGTCTTGCTGTTCGCCTCGCCCCCATGGTTGATATCGATCCGCCATATCGAGCTCCTTTCATCGGAATGGATGCACCGTGCTCGTGCGGCCTACAGGCGCGCTGTCGAGTTCTCGATCGCGAGCGGAAGAGGCGCAGGCACGCGCGTGCTGATTACAGGAATTCCTGCTGCAAAGGGTGTGCCCCGTGCGAGGTGCAGCCACGTTTCGCGCGCGCAAAAAAAAGCCGGGGACGAACCCCGGCACACTCGCGTAGCGGCTTTTACAGCTCTCGCTCCACTCCTCCTCCTGAGGAAAATGGTGCCCGCGGTTTCGACCTCTTGTTATCGGATCGCGTCGAACGCGGCGGCAAACTTTACCACGGTGTCGCGGCGGCCACTAAAGTTTTTGCAAGCCTCGGCGCGATGAGACGCAGCGAAACCGTAGCGTGAAACGTAAGCATCAGGCGGGGTTGAATTTTCTGCTGTTTGCGCACGCGCCCGAGCGAGGCACGGTGATTGCTATCCCTGCACAGCGAAACGCATACGACAGGAGGCGGTATGACTGTAGCCGCGCCGCTCGCAGGGGCACAACGTATCGATCCGCAGATGGTCAAGCAGTGGGCTGCCGAAGACTTTGCCATTTCCATGGGTCTTCTGCGCGAGTGCCCGTACCACGGTCAGCCGTTCAAGGCGACCCGCAAAGGATTGCTGTCCAAAGCGCTCAATGCGGGCATCATCGATCCTCTGGACCCCAACGTTCAGGTTTTCAACGGCGACACACGCGAGTTGCTTGCGGCTGTCGAGCGCGTCACCGGCGATTACGGTGAGCGCTGCGAGCTTTGCGCCGCGTCAGATCAGGAAGAGTTCGACTAGGTCTTACCTCGATAATCTCTCTACGGCTTGCCCGTAGGGACGCGCACGTCCGGCAAGCTTTTCGCGTTGACGCAATGTAGTGCACTATTCGAGCGTCGACACTGCCCGCGACATAACAATGAACCCGTGGTGGCGCGTCGGAAGAAGAATCTTCGTCAGCTATCGCCGCAGCGACACGCAGGCCGTCGCTGAGCAGCTCTACCAACGGCTCGCCAGACATTTCGGTTCGAGCAATATTTTCATGGATCGCGCGGATATCGAATACGGCCAGCGCTGGCGCGATGAAGTGACGCGTCAGCTCGCGGCGGCCG
>DASRIK010000646.1:0-2777 GCA_035650035.1 Burkholderiales bacterium
CTCGAGCGTAAGCTCGCGGCGGAGCTCAAGCCCGTTCTGTGCCCAGAAGCTGTAGAGGACGAGGAGGGCAAGAGGCGCCGTCAGCGCGAACGCCAGCAGCAGGATCGAGGGCGAGAGCAGGACGTACAGGCGGAGCGATTCGGAGCGTTGGAAGAGGCGCGCGAGCTTCCCCGACGCCTCGATGTCATCTTCCGCTGTCGCTAGCGACAAATCAGCGCCCCTCCTACACGCGGATTGTCACAAAACTCGGCGGCGACGCAATGCTCTCTCAACGCTTCGCTTTGGCTTTGGGAATGAGCCGCTTCACCCACTCCGGGAAGGCGAACGCGGCGGCGTGGATTTCCGGATTGTAATAGTCGGTTTTGAGCTTCGCTTTGACGAAACGCCGTTGAGCGCTCCTGATGCCCGCTGGCGTCCCGAGAGGCCTGTCGCCGGCCCAAGAGAGCGCCATGTAGCCGCCGACATAGGTGGGCACCACGGTGAGGTAGAGGCCCGATTGCGGGAAGTAGTGCTTGAGCTCCTGCAGCGCCTCGGTGATCTCCCACGGCTGGTAGAACGGCACGCCCGTCTGGAACGTGGCGAAGCCGCCGGGCTTCAGCGCCGCGCGAACGCGCTGGTAGAAATTGTCGCCGAAGAGCGCCTTCCCGGGCCCGACAGGGTCCGGACGGTCGGCGACGACGAGGTCGAAGCGGTGCTTCGCTGCTGGGCGCCCAAGATACTCGAACGCGTCGGCAATCTCGATTTTGAGCCTCTTATCCTTGAATGCTTTGGCGTTGATCGCGCCGAAATACTCCCGGCAGAGCTCGACCACGCGGTCGTCGATGTCGACCAGCACGACCTCCTTCAGGCCCCGGTGCTTCAGCGCCTCGTCGGCGATCGAGAGGTCGCCGCCGCCCACGATCATGACGCGCTCCGCATTTCCGTGCTCCAGGAGCGGCAGGTGCGTGAGCATCTCGGCGTAGGCTGATTCGTCGCGCGTGGTGATTTGCACGATGTCGTCGAGCACCATGACGCGGCCGTTGGCGACTGTGTCGAAGATTTTAATCTTCTGGTAACGGCTCATTTCCTCCGCCACGACTCCGGCGAGCTCCATGCTCTGCGCGTAGCCCTTGTGAAGCCGCTCTCTGAACATTTCCGCTTCTTCGTTCGCCACTTTCTCGCCTCGCTCAGCAGTCGTCGTCGCGCCTCTTAGGGCGTGAGCGCGACTCTGTCTACTGCCTCCTCGCGCTCTCTCGTCGCGTCGACGAGCGTGAGCAAAATTCCGTTAGGGGAAAAAAAATCTTGCGCTGGGGGCCAGCAGCCCTATATTTCGCACGCTTCGTTTCGGCGGAGCAAAGCGGCGCGCCGCGGAAGTTCGTCTTCCGCCCGCCGCTTTCTTCTTGGGTTGGCGCGCAGCTTTTATGGCGCGCTTTGGTGTCAACACCTTTGGAAGGGTAGGTGCCAGGATGGCTCGACTCGAACACGGTGTGACGGCGATCAAAGGAGCAAGGGCGTTGAACGTCCGCGTTCCGGCGAGGACCGTCCCGGTTCCTATTCCCGAAGGGGATGCGGATAGCAAAGATCACTTCATCACCAAAAACGGAGTGACCTTTGCAGGCAGTCACCTGATCATCGATTTTTGGGAGGCGGAAGGCCTCGAAGACAAAGATCGCATTGAGCAGGCAATGATCGATGCAGTGGAAGCGGCGGGGGCAACCCTTCTGCACATCCACCTGCATACCTTTACGCCGAGCGGGGGCGTCTCGGGCGTAGCTGTATTGGCGGAAAGCCACATCAGCGTTCATACATGGCCCGAACGCGGTTATGCCGCTTTTGATATCTTCATGTGCGGCAATACCGACACTCGTAAGGCGTTCTCGGTGTTGAAGCAGGCGTTTGCACCAAAGCGCGTTGTGCTCGGCGAGCACAAGCGCGGCGTTCTCTAAGTCCTGCAATGTTGATTTCCGGGCTTCGTCCCGGAGCTTAACTGGAGCGGGAACGATCGAAAGATCGTTCCCGCTTTTTTATCGCGCGAGCGTCTGATCGCTAGCCTGCCGCGCCGAGTCTGCGGGACTGCCCGTACTGCACGCGCTGCAGGCCCATCAGGTTCAGGATCTCGATCGTGTGCGGATTGATCCGCTTCACAAGCCTATCCTCTTCCAATCGTGTGAACGCCCGCGCCGCGGTCTCTCGCGTCGTGCCGAGATAATCCGCCAGATCGAAGCGGTTGACCGGAAGATGGAGCTGCGAGCGGGCTTCGTCGAAAAAGCCCGGATTGCGCATGAAATCGAGAAGGAAGAGCGCCAGCCGCTGATGGGCGCTTTGTTGGCCGAGCATCATCATCTGACGTTGCGCCTGGCGGAAATCATGCGCCAGCTTCACGAGAAGGTGGTGCTGCAGCTGGGGCTCTTTGGCCATCATCTGGCGAAGCTGAGGCCACGGCACCTTGTACGCCTTGATTGGGGAGACGGTCTCGCACGTGTTGGCGTAAACCCCGCAATCGGGAATCCCGAACTGGTCTCCGGCAACCATGAACGCGAGGATGCGGCGCTGTCCGTTCGGCGCAAGCCGCATGATCCGTACGATGCCCTCATCGATGAGGTACACGAACTGGGCGTCGTCCCCACGCGAGAAGACCGTCATGCCCGGTTTGGAGAACTCGACCAGCTTCGCGATGCCGCGCAGCTTGTCCTGTTCCTTGCGTGAGAGCAGGTTGCCGATCTTGAGCGGTTCGTCGCCGGCGCGATCGATCAGGCGCGCACTGATCCTAGGAGCTGACTCCTCACGGCTCGGTTTGC
>DASRIK010000647.1:0-8671 GCA_035650035.1 Burkholderiales bacterium
CGCCATAACATCGGCGCCGAGGCTTTGAATGTCTCTCCCGTGGACCTGCTCGCCGAAAAGCTCGTTCAGCAGTATGGAGATGGAGTCGCCGGCAAGAAGCTCGTTGTTCACGAATTCTCGATAGCGATCCTGGAAACAATCGAGCGAGACCCCGTCATGGCACCCTATTCGCCTGGTGTATCGCCGGGCGCGGCGATCGCGGGAGCCGCGCTGGGAAGTGCTCTGGTGCACGCGTTTCAGGGACCAGGACGATCGTCCCGGCTCGAGGTCAGGATCGTGGCGGAGTTCGACGGCAAATCTCTCGCGGGGTCTGATTTCATCGGAGTTGTTCCTGGCGCAGTCAGAGATCAGTTGCCAAAGGTCGTCGCCAGTGCGATCGACTACACTTTGCACAAGTTCGAAGAAGCGCGTGCCGAGGAGGCGAGCGAGCATGCGAAGCAGACTGTAAGCGCGGGCACCAAGGATACGCAGGCCCAACTGGTCACCAACACGGAGCAGGGAGCGAAGGAGTCCCAGGCATCCGAGTAATTCCTCCCACGCCGTGAGCGCAAGGAATGAAGGAAGCGTTCTGGACGCCACGATTCCGGACCAAGTCCCATGAACGGCCGATTCTCCATGATCCGCAGCTTTCAGCTCGCAGACTGGATTACGGTCGCCAATGCGTGCTGCGGCATCGGTGCAGTGTTTGCCGCGATGTCGTTTCTGCAGGCGCCGCCGGAACGCTGGCACCTGCTGCTCGCCTGCGGCCTGGTCACGCTCGCCCTGATATTTGACGTGCTCGATGGCAAGATCGCCCGTTGGCGGCACGAGGCCTCGCCGCTCGGGCGCGAGCTCGATTCGCTGTCGGATGTCATTTCCTTTGGCGTGGCGCCGGCCGCGATTGCCTACGCAGCAGGCATGCAGGGTCTCTGGGACCGCGTCGTGCTCGTGTACTTCGTGGCTTGCGGTGTCTCGCGGCTCGCGCGCTACAACGTGACAGCCGAGCGCCTGTCGGAGGATGGCAAGGTCCGATACTTCGAGGGCACGCCGATCCCGACCTCGCTGCTGCTGGTCTTCGTCCTGGCAATCGCCGCCTGGCAGGACCGCCTCGGCGATCATCTGTGGGGCGGCCTGGTAATGCTGGGCCCCTGGGAATTGCACCCCCTGGTGCTGATGTTTGCCGTATCGGGCTCGTTGATGATCAGCACGATACGCATTCCGAAACCCTGATCTGAAGCGCCGCTCGCGGGGCAGCGTCCCGCTACAATGCCCGCGTAATGTTCTCTGGCATCCTTCGCTGGATAGACGTCAACTTCCTCGCGCTCGCCCGCGAGCTGCGGCTTTCCTACCTGCCGCCGCTGATGGTCTACATGGCCGCCGGGATCTCGGGTCTCACCGCGATCGTCGGGACGTTCTTCGTCAAGGACTACCTCGGGCTTTCCGCTGCGTTCCTTGCGGGCCTCGGCTTCTGGGCGGGCATACCGTGGGCGCTGAAGATGCCGATCGGCCATCTTGTCGATCTCGTGTGGCGCTGGAAAAGCGCCCTCGTGTTCCTCGGCGCGGGATTGATAGCTCTGAGCTGCGTCATCATGGTGCTGCTTATTTCGGACCGGGAGGCGATGACTGCTCTGATGCCGGCTGAAGCGTGGTTTGTCGTGGCAGAGCTGCTCGCCCCGATCGGTTACGTCGTGCAGGACGCGGTGGCCGATGCGATGACGGTCGAAGCGGTGCCGCGCGTCGATCAGTCGGGGCGGCCGATCGCCCCGGAGCAGCAGAAGCTCATGCACACGACGATGCAGACGCTAGGGCGCGTCGCGATCATCGCCGGCTCGGTGCTCGTGGCGCTCATCAACTTCTACGTCTTCTCGGGTACCGAGGGACTTCCGGAGGCCGCGAAAGCCCGGATTTACGCGGACGTCTACCTCATGGCGCTTGCGATCCCCATCATTTCGGTTCTCGGCGTGGTCATTGCCGAGCTCCTGAAAGTGCGTGAGCGTCGGCGTCTCATGGCTCAGGGCAGGAGCCGTGAGGAAGCGAGGCGCCTCGTGCAGGTCCAGGAATCGCCGCCCCCGCCGAACTGGTGGATCCTCGGCGGCAGTCTCGCTTTCGTGATTTTCACGCTCTCGGTCGGGTTGGGGAATCTGCCATTCAGCCAGGAGATCATTTTCGCGGGATCGTTCGCGATCGTAACGTTCCTGGTGGCGCGACTCACACGCGTGCTCGATCGCGCGTCGCGCGAGACGTTGATCGGGACCGCCGTCGTGATTTTCGTTTTTCGCGCGATGCCCTCCGCAGGACCCGGTGTCACCTGGTGGAGCATCGACGTGCTGGGATTCGACCAGCAGTTTTTCAGCGTGCTCGATCTCACGGCAAGCGCCCTGACGCTCGTCGGCATGTTCATTTTCCGGCGCTTCATGGCGGAGCATTCCATTACGTATATCGTCGGGTGGCTGACTGTCGCGGCGGCGATTCTTTCGGTGCCGTATGTCGCGATGTACTACGGTTTTCACGAGTGGGCTGCGCGGCTCACTCAAGGTGTCGTCGACGCGCGCTTCATCGCGCTCGTGAATACCGCGCTTGCCTCGCCGCTCGGGCAGATCGCGATGATTCCGATGCTTGCGTGGATCGCGCGCTGCGCACCCAACGATCTCAAGGCGACGTTCTTCGCCGTGATGGCGTCGTTCACGAATCTCGCGCTGTCACTCGCTCAGCTCGGCACGAAATATCTGAACGAAATCTTCGTCGTGACGCGCGAAATCAAGGATCCAGCGACAGGCGCCGTGAAAGTCGCTGCCGATTACAGTCAGCTCGGCGACTTGCTCATCGTGCAGCTCGCGATCGGGCTCATTGTCCCGTTCGCTGCCATATTCATCGTGCGGCTCGCACGGCTGCGCACTGCCTGAAGCGTCAAGCGCGCGAACGCAAGGTATTGTGAATGCAGGTCGCGGCGATCGCGGCGTGTCCCGCGGCGACCGCGATCTGGTTGAGGTCGTTCGCCACATCTCCGACGGCATAAACATCCGGGACCGACGTGCGGAGCTTGTCGTCGACCACGATTTGTCCCACTGCATCGCAGGCCGCACCCATCGCGCGTGCAAGCTCCGAGCGCGCGTCGCAGCCGAGCGCGGAATAAAGCGTGTCGAACCGGTACGTCTTTCCGCTTCGCGTCGTCACCCCGACGATCGCGCCGAGCTCGGTCGAGACCTCGCTCAACGGTTCGTCGATCACGACGACGCCGCTCGCTTCCAGCGCCGCGCGATCGTCATGCGTGATGTCGTGCCTGCTGCCGAGCGTGAAGAGCATCAGCTCGCTCGTGTAGTGCTGGATGAAGCGCGCCTCGTTCACGCCTTTCGACCCGCGGCCGATCACTGCTACTTTCTTGCCGATGACTTCGAACCCGTCGCAGATCGGGCAGTGACGCACGAGCCCGTTGCGTATGGCGTACTTGAGGTTCGGCAAGGCGGGTTCGATGTCGACTACGCCCGTCGCGAGCAGGACTGTCCGTGCTTCGATCGATTCCGTGCCGCTATACGCGAGAAATCCGGTTTCTCCGATGCGCTCGACGCGGTCCACATGGCCCGCAGTGAGCACCGCGCCATAACGCCGGGCCTGCTCTCGCAAACGCAGGAGCAGATCGCGTCCGCCGATGCCTTCCGGGAAGCCGGGATAATTATGTGAAAGCGGGATGAGCGATGCGCGGCTCGAACCAGCATCCACGATACGCACGCGGCGCCGGAAACGTGCGAGATAAATGGCCGCGGTCAGGCCTGCGGGGCCGCCGCCGACGACGAGACAATCGAGCATTGGATGTGCGTATCAGAAAATATGCTCGAGCGTGCTCGCAAACGACGTGCCGCACACACGCACGCGACGGCAGTGGCGTTCAGATCTGCTGGTCGCCGAACCAGCCGGCCGGCCGCGTACCTTCGGCGGAACGCCGCTTCAGAAGCTCCGGTGGACGCGCGAAGGCGCTCGCGGGCATTCGATCGACCATGTAAGCCATTACGCGGTCGCGATCCTCGATGGAAAGCTCGGCGACATCGAAACTGTACGCCCGGCGCTGCCGGTCGATCACGACAATCTGCCAGGCACTGCCGGCGCCGCCATGCTCGAGAAAAATGTCGGCCGCGTCCTTCCAGCGGACCGAGTGGTCGTAGCGCAGAAAGGCGTAGACGCTGCCGCCTTCGTCGGTGACGGTCGTCCTGAACGTCGCGACATAAACGGCAGCCCACCCGGTGACGAGAATTGCGAGCGTGATCGGCCATCTGCGCGGTATGCGCGCCCGACGCGCGATGGCGTAGGTGCCGAGTGCGGCAGCGACCGCAAGCAACGCAACTCCGACCCACCATGGGTACGAGAGAACGAGCCCATGCGCGGTTTCGGAGATCTGGATGAGCGAAATCATGAGCCGCGCATGATAGCATCGGTCTCACCTACAGGATCCGCGAATGAATCGGGTTTTCGACACGCATTTCCACATCATCGATCCACGTTTTCCCGTCGTGGAGAACCAGGGTTTCCTGCCTCCCGTTTTTACGGTGGACGACTATCGCGAACGCACGGCGGGGCTCCGTATCCGTGCCGGGACCGTCATCGCCGGTTCGTTTCAGGGTACGCAGACGGAATACATGTATGACGCGCTCTCGAGGTTCGGACCGACTTTCGTCGGCGTCATCCAGGTTCCGGCCACCGTCACGGACGAAGAGATTCTGAAGCTCAACGCAGCGGGTGTGCGCGCCGTGCGATTCAATCTTTACCGCGGCGGCTCCGCCGGCATCCAGGATCTCGATCGTCTCGCGCGGCGCGTTCATGATGTCGCCGGCTGGCATGCCGAGCTTTATGCGGATGCGTCGAAGCTCGATGCTGTCTTCGATACGGTTGCCAATCTACCCAAGGTGAGCATCGATCACCTTGGCATGACGCAGGCTGGAATGCCCCATCTGCTGAAGCTCGCGGAGCGCGGCGCCAAAGTCAAAGCGACCGGTTTCGGCCGGACTGAAGTCGACGTGCCGGCGGCGCTGCGCGACCTCGCACGCGCAAATCCCGAGTGCCTCATGTTCGGCACGGATCTCCCGTCGCAGCGCGCACGCAGGCCTTTCGCGCCTTCGGACATGGATCTCATCGGGGAAGTCCTCGGCGACGCGCTCTCGCAGCGCGTGTTCTGGGAGAACGCTGCCGCGTTCTATCGCCCGGCCGAGCTGCCGCAGTAGTTCCGGCATGGCTCAGCGACGAAAGGCCTCATCGCGATTGAAGCCCGCGCCCCGCGATCCGCGCGAAGTGGTATTCAACGGCGGCATGGCGAGGAGCCTCGGCGTGCGGCTCGTGAGCGTCACGAAAAAGCGAGTCACGGCCGAAATGGCCATCGAGCCGAACCATCTGAATCGCTCCGGCCGCGTCGCCGGCGGTGCGCTGATGGCGTTTGCCGACGTGCTCGGCGCGACGGGCACCGTGGCGAACCTGCCGCCCGATCATCGCACGACAACGCTCGAGTCGAAGACGAACTTCTTTGCCGCGGGCGAGGGACCGGTCCTCAAAGCCGTGTCCAAACCATTGCACATCGGACGTACCACCATGGTGTGGCAGACGACCATACGGAACGCCGATCGCCGCCTCGTCGCGGTCGTCACGCAAACGCAGATGGTTTTACCGCGCGAGCGAAAGTCTTAAGGCCTTCCGCCGCCCGGCTCATCGACCGCGACGCGGTGCACGTAAACCATGTGCCCGCCCAGCCATCCGGACACCGCGAGCAGCGCAATCCCCGCGATCGAAAACGCCAGCGGCAGCCCCGCGATCGCGCCGCCATTTACGCGCATGCCGAAATTCATCGCGTAAAGCAGCACGACAAGGATATTCAGCGACATGTGCGTAAGCGCAATCTTCTTCGGCGTGCCGGAGAGCGAAAGCATGTCGATCACCCCGGGTATTGCCGCAAGGACTGCACCGAGCAGGCCCGCGAGCATCGCCCAGAAGCTCACGGTCGCCCAGTGGGTGGCGCCGGCCCCGAGCACGAAAGCGAGATCGCAGCCGAACGAAAGCATCCAGCAGCCGATGGGTATCGGCACGAGCATGGGGTGTATCGGATGCTTTGCGATGGAGGCGGGTGTTCGCATGGGACTCCGGGTGCCGTGGCGTCTCCGAGAGCGGCTATCATACCTGCAGTAGCCATGCGGCTGCAGCAGACTTCCAGATTTATGAGGAGCAGGCGATGATAAGAAAACTGAGAACAGAGCGCGACAATCAGCAGTGGATGCTCGACCTCGCGCTGAACATGCGCGGGCGTGTGCAGAACTTCGAGCGCGACGATCTCGAAGTGCCGACCGGCAAACGCGCTCGCAATTACCGGATGCTCCCGAAGGTTTGGCGCGAGGCGGCGGAGCGCCAGGAGTCGCTCGCAAAACGCGCGCATGCTCGCGGAGCGAACGCGACCGCGACTGCGCATTACGATCACGCGATCGAAGCCTATCGCATGGCACAGCATCCGATTTATTTCGACGATCATCCCGTCAAGCAATACCTCTACGGCAAGCTCTCCGAAATGGTCGACCGCCGATCGGAAGTGGCGGAGTACCCCATCGAGCGTGTCGAGGTGCCGTTCGACGACGGCAAGACGATCTCGTGCCTGCTTCATTTGCTGCCCGACCGGCGCAAGGCGCCCGTGGTTATTTACGTTCCCGGGATGGACCAGACGAAAGAGGTGTTTCCGAAAGCCCATCACAACATCGCGCTGCAGCGCGGCTTTCACGTCCTTGCGATGGACGGGCCGGGGCAGGGCAGCTCGAACATGCAGAAGATTCGCGCCGTCGGGGACAACTACGAGCGCGCCGGTGCGGCGGTGATCGGCTATCTGGCAAACCGCCCTGAAGTCGATGCGAGCAAGATCGCGATCTACGGCATCAGCATGGGGAGCTACTGGTCGCTGAGGCTCTCGAGCTATGACCATCGCGCAGCCGCGGTGGTGAGCTCGGTCGCGTGTTTCAATCCGAACAATACGATCTTCACGCAGTCCTCGCCGCGCTTCAAACAGATGTTCATGTACATGGCGGGTTACGAGGACGAAGATCGCTTCGATGAGGAAGTCGCGAAGCCGATGACGGTGCGCGGCTACCTAGGCCAGATCACCTGTCCCACGCTGCTCGTGACGGGGGAGTTCGATCCGCTCTGTCCGCTCGAAGACGCCGTCGATGCTTTCAACGACCTAAATGTTCCCCGCGAAATGTGGGTTATGGAAAACCAGTATCACCCGCTGTGGGGGATCCCGAACCTCGGCGGCATGGACTGCCACGATTACGTGCTCGACTGGCTCCGGGCGCTATTCAGCGGGAGGCACGAGGTCTCGAAAAGAGGGCGGATTGCCTATGTGCGGGAGGGGGGAGACGGTCCTTTCGGCGATTGCGAGTGGACGCCGCCGATCGGAGGAGGTCAAGCGTACTTTTGATTTCGTCGCCAAGCCGGTATGCTGGCCGACCACTCGAAATCGCGCATGCTGAAAGGTCGATGATGCGTCCAACGTTCCTGGCTGCGGCAGCGCTGTTTGTTGCGCAGAATGCGCTCGCCGCGGAGAACGTCGTGCTGAGATACGAGTCGCCCGAAGGCTTGTGGGATTTCGATATGGCCTCCGTCGTCATCGTGAACGACAGCGTCCGTAAATCGCAGATCAGCCTCAAACTCAAGAGACCGTTGCAGGACCAGCCGACTGGCACGGTGTACGACCGCGTCGTCTTCCATTACGAGCACGACTGCAAGGCGAACAGGATGCGGGTCGTCGACTCGCTTTCCTACCTCCGCGGCGAGCCCGTGAAGACCAGTCGCGCGAATGACGATTGGCACCCGGCCGCGGACAGCACCGCGCAGCAGCATGCCTGCGCGCTCGTGATGAAATAGACCCGCCGCGCAACAGTGCACGCGAACAAAAAAAGGCCCGGTTTCCCGGGCCTTTCAAGTCGCCGCTCCGTACACCCCGTCAAATCGGTTTGCGTCGGCGCATCATGCCGAGGGTCGCGAGTGCGAGGCCAAGCAAGGCAAGGGAAGCTGGCTCGGGTACCGCCGAGATCTGACGCTCCCCTCCGGCCGTCAGGATCGTTTGCTCAGGATTGTTCGCATTCGGCGGACACGTCACGCACCCACCGCCCGCCGGTAAAGGGCCTCTGGGCGGCGCACCCGTCGGTGGCCCGATCACTTTATCGAGGAGCAGAACCTGCGGCGCTTCGGAAAGTACGATCATGGGTCTTTGAACCGTCGGCGTGCCGGGGTCAGCCAGGTCCCCCGGCGTGAACGGGTCACTCGTGCTTACCGCTGCCAGACCGGGTGCACCGACGCCCCCCGAGCTGCCGCCGCCACCGCCACCGCCGCCCGAGAGCCCGCCTGCGGCCCCTCCAGCGCCCCCCTCGTAACCACCTCCGCCGTACGAGCCGCCATATGTGCCCGTCGCGCTCCCGCCGATCCCGACGCCTCTTACGACGGTTATGGTCGCCGTGATCGGGTCGATCACGTAAAGCTCAGTGCCGGTGGAGGTGCTGGGATCGGACGACGCGTAAAGCACCGGACCTGCTGTCGCGGCTCCTGCGCTGCACGCCGAAATAACACCCGCAAACAAAAGTATCCTCAGTTGCGATTTGTGCATTGTTCCCTCTTTCTTTAAGACCCTTCCGCCGGTATATAAGCAAAACACGGGCCGTGCCATTAACGGCTTGTA
>DASRIK010000648.1:0-7879 GCA_035650035.1 Burkholderiales bacterium
GTCAGAAGCCAGAAGGTAGCGAGGTCACCAACCGTAACCTGACTGCGCTCGAACACTCCGTACAGAGCGACCGCGAAAAGCATCGAGAAGTACGCGATGCTCACGAGCGCACGCTGGCCCCGGCTCACCGCGATCAGCATGCCCGCTGCGAGCGCCGTCGGCCAGAGGTAGCACGACATGAGCCACAGGACGCGCGCGAACGGCATACCCTCGTCTCCCGGGAACAGGAGCCACGGGCTCGTCAGCACGACCGCATAAGCGAACCCGGCGGCGACGTAGATCACCGTTGCAGTCACCAGCGAATGCACGGCACGGTCGTACTGCGGCAACGCGACGGCATCGATCGCGCCGCTATCGACAACCTTGATTTCGAGTGCAACCGGCGTGGGCGACGCGACCCCGCCTGTCTGAGTACGCGTCGGTCCGGTGCCTGCCCGCAAAGCCATCACACGCAATACGGCTCGTCGATAGAGCGATAGCAGGAAGAGCGACACCGGCGCGGTGAGCGCCGCGCTCGCGAGCAAGAGCATCGGCAGCATGCCAGTGGCAACCAACGCCTCGGTCGCAACCACCGACTCGGGCACGGGGGCATAAGCCATATGATCCTCGGGGAACCTCGGCTAGGCCGATTGGCTGGCCGGCAGTGTAACCGCAGCCGCAGGTGTTAACATGATTCTCGATTTGCCCGAGCCGTTTACAAAGGGAGATGCCCGATGTTCTGTTCCAATTGCGGCGCGCAAAACGCGGACACGGCAAAGTTCTGCGAGAAATGTGGAGTAGCCGTCACGGCGGCAGCTCCGCCGCCTCCACCACCCGTTGACACACGCGTGCGTGGGGTGGAAACCACAGCAAGCCGTCCCGGGCAGGTGGCGGCGGGCAAGAACCCCGCGGTGGCGCTCGTGCTCTCGCTCGTGATCCCGGGCGTGGGGCAGTTCTACAACAGCGACATCAAAAAAGGCGCATTGATGCTGGTCCTCGCCATCGTCGGCATCGCCTCGGCCGGAATCATTACGCTCGCTGTCTGGATCTGGTCGATGATCGACGCGTACCAGGTTGCAAACGGCAAAGGCAAGATCTGGTGACGAGGATGCCATGGAAAGAAAGCGGCTGACTGGCCTGCGTCCGCAGGCTTACGAGCATCCGTGGGACAAGAAAGCGCTCGATGCACTGCAGAGCAGCAAGAGCTTCGCCGCGCTCGTCGCGAAGCTGAACGAGTGGGGTTTCGAGCGCATCCTGCGGGTCCAGCTCACCGGCAGCAATCTCAGGGTCACCGCCGACAACTTTCCCGAGATCCACGAGAAGGTTGAGCAGGCCGGCGCGATTCTCGATCTTCCGAGTATGCCGGAGATCTATCTCGCCGCGGGCGGTGATATCAATGCGTTCACCGCAGGAGTCAAAAGGCCGATCGTCGTGCTCACGTCCGCCGCCGTCGACCTTCTCACGGACGACGAGCTCTTCTTCGTGATCGCGCACGAGCTGGGGCACATCAAGAGCGGCCACGTGCTCTACTATCAGATCGCGCAGTTCGTCCCGGTGTTGGGCGAAGTGGTGGGCGCCGCGACCTTGGGTATTTCCAACCTCTTCAGCACCGGCCTGGAGGCCGCGCTGCTCAACTGGAAGCGCACTTCGGAATTCACGGCCGACCGCGCCGGGCTGCTCGCCTGCCAGGACGTGAACGTCGCGATCAGCGCGATGATGAAAATCGCAGGCCTGCCGATCAAGTATCACGGCTCGATCAACACGGAGGATTTCATCGCCCAGGCGCGCGAGTTCGAAAGCATGGACACGGACACGTTGAGCTGGCTCGCGAAGGGATTGAGCATCATGGGCCAGAGCCATCCCTGGACAGTCATGCGGGCAAACCAGTTCCTCACGTGGATCGACGCGGGCGAGTACGAAAGGGTGCTCACCGCGCCGCCGGAAACACCGCAGTTGCGACGTTTCTGTGCGCAGTGCGGCAGCGCGCTCGCCGCGACAGCCGCGTTCTGTACCACCTGTGGTGCACGCGTCGCCGCGATCGCCGCAGCGCCCAATTAGCGAGGATCGGCTGTTGGCGGCAGTGGATGTGCTCGTGGTCATGCCGGCGCCCTCGGATGCGCGGGCGTTCGATCCGGATCGCGTCTGGGAGGACGTCACCCGTGCGGCGCAGTCGCTCGTCACGCGCGGTGCCTTGCAGCTCGAACGGCTCACGCCCGCGTCCGAGAACGCGCTGCGGCGCCGTCTCGGTGAAGGCGCTCCCACCGTGCTGCACTTCGCAGGCTGCGGCAGCTCGCGTGCGGCGGCGCAGTACGGCACGTTCACCTTCGAAGACAGCACCGGCCGTTCGAGAGGTGTGAACGCGAACCACCTCGCCGCGCTGCTGAAACAGCATGAGAAGCTCGAGCTCGTCGTGCTGCAGGCATGTCAGGATGGCGAAGATCCTCTGGGTTCACTCGCCGATGCGCTGTTCGCGGGCGGTGTGCCGGCGGTCGTCGCGACACCGCGCTTCGACGCCGACGGACTTGCCTGCTTCGTTCAGGAATTCTATGGCGCGCTCACCGCCGGCCTTACGGGCGTTGATGCGCTCGGTCGGGCGCGCGACGCGCTGGTTCACCGTGGCCGGACCGCGCCTCAAATGAAACTTCGCAGCCGCGATCCGCAGTGGCGACCGAAAGCGAGCGCCCCGGTTGAAGCGCCGCCGGTCCAGGCCGCGCCTGCAGGCGTCACGCAGACGAACGCCGCCACACGTCCGGCGCGCGACCTTGCGGCCGAGGAAGCGTCTGCGCGAGCGGCGGCTGAGGCACAGCGGACGCAGGAGATCGCGCGCAAGCGCGCGGCCGGCGAGTTCGACGTATTTCTATGTCACAACTGGGCGGACAAGCCGGCCGTCAAGAAAATAGCCCAGCGCCTCATGACAGCGGGGATCGTGCCGTGGCTCGACGAATGGGAGCTTCCGCCCGGGCGTCCGTGGCAGCCGCTGCTCGAACAGCAGATCGCGCACATCAAGAGCGCGGCCGTATTCGTCGGCTCTGCGGGTATCGGTCCATGGCAGGAACAGGAGATCAACGGTTTCCTGAGACAGTTCGTGCGGCGCTCGAGTCCCGTCATTCCCGTGCTGCTCGAGAACGCGCCCGACACGCCCGCACTCCCGCTCTTCCTCGAAGCGATGACGTGGGTCGATTTTCGCCTGAGGGACCCGGATCCGCTGGAGCGGCTCGTCTGGGGGATCACGGGCAACCGCACGACGGAGCTGCGGTAGCAAACGCCGCGTCCGCGCGAGCGCAGCGGCGGGGGCCTCCTAAGGTGCGCTCGTGAGTTGCAGACGATAAGTGCCTGTCGCCGGTTCGCGATCGGAACCCACGATCATCGTATACGTGCCCGCCTTCCTGAGGACCTGCACGCCGGGCTCCGTATAGGTGAGTCGCGTATCGAATACGGACGTGCCGTCCGGGTCCGCAAGCTTCCACTCGATCGCACCCATCCCTTTGCCGTACTCGAGCATCCTGAAGTACACGCGTTGTCCCGCTTGTGCGCTGAACGTATACACGTCTTTGACGCCGGGCGTTTCGATTGTTCCGGCGCCGGGCCCGGGCACGTTTTCGCTGATGGTGTCGCCGATCTTGATGGAATAACGCTGCGGCGGCGGCACGTTGAAGAACTGCACCCGGTAGACTCCGACTGCGGGCTCGCGATCGGAGCCCACGGTCATTCTGTAGAGCCCGGCTTTCCTGAGCACCTGCACACCCGGCTCGGTATACGTCAGGCGTGTGTCGAAGACCGGCTGGTCGTCCGGGTCGCGCAGAGTCCACTCGATCGCGCCCATCCCCTGGCCATATTCGAGCATCCGGAAATACACCTGCTGGCCGGCGGTCGCGTTGAACGTATACACGTCCTTCGCTCCCGGCGTCTCGATCGTCCCGGCGCCCGCAGCCGGTTCGTTCTCTTTGATCATCTGCCCGAGCCTGATCGGAATCGTGTGTGGCGGCGGCACGTTGAAAAGCTGAAGGCGATACGTGCCCACGCCGGGCTCGCGGTCGGAGCCGACCGTCATGGTGTACGTGCCGGCTTTGGCGAGCCTCTGCGTGCCGGGCTCGTTGTAGGCGAAGCGCGTCTCGAAGACGGCCGCACCATCGGGGTCCGTGAGCTTCCACTCGATCGCCGACATCTCTTTGCTGTAACCCAGCATCCGGAAGTAGACCCGTTGCCCTGCGGCCGCCGCGAACCTGTAGATATCGCGTGATCCCGGCGTTTCGATTTTCCCCGCGCCGGGGCCGGGCTTGCCTTCCTCGATTCGGTCTCCGATCTTGAGCGCGAAAGCGCCCTCGGCGGGCGTAAGCGGCGGCGCAGGCGGCGGTGCCGATTCGGCTTCCGACGGAGGCGGCTGGGTTGGTGGCAGCACCGCTTGCGGCACATTCCCTCCGGACGGCTCAGCGCCTGGCGCAGCCGCTGAGGGCTGTTGCGGCACGGATTCAGCGGTCGGCGACTGCATTTTCATGGCCACGAGGACGATCAGCGCAAGCACCACGAGCGCTGCGGCGCCTGCGCCGATCACACGATTCCTCTTCAGGCGCCGTGTCGGTTTCGTGCCGAGCCTCGGTGGTTCCGCGCTCGCCCCCGTACGTGCCGGAGGCTCACCGAGCATGCTCTTGACGGCCTCGAGCACGCGCATGAACTCCGGATGGTCGCGTTCACCGCGCCATCCGGAAAGCATCGCCGTCTGAATTCGTCTGAACTCGAACGGAATCGCGACGTCTTCGATCAGAATGGGCAGCAGGCGCTCGCGTTCCGCTGCGGCGGCCGCCTCCGTTTTGACCCATCTCGAACGGGCGGATGCCTCACTCCAGAGCACGATGACGCACCCTGCCGCGGTGAGCTCCTCTTCGATCACCTGATCGAAGGCTTTTCCGAGCGGGATTTCGCGGTCCCACCAGACGGACCAGCCGAGTGCTTCCAGCGCGTCGGCCAATTGGTGGGCGATGGGCCGATCGACAGCCGCGTAGCTGATGAAAATATGGCTCATCGATTATCGTTCGGTATTCCCGAACGACAACGCTCGCTCACGCCATAGGCGAGAGAAACGGCTGATCCAGACGCGCGCGTGCGCATTCGAGCTGCGGCACCTGTGCGTAGCGGCCTTTCTTGAGCTTGGCGATCGTCGCGTCGTGCAGCTCGCGATACGTGAGCGGGCGGCGGGCTTCGTTGATAGACGCGGCGAGACAGTACGTGAGCGCCCCGTTGTACGAGCCCCCGATGAAAGCATCGGCGGACGTCTGGTCCGCGCGGCAGCCGGAGATCAGCACCTCCGGCAAATCCGCCGGGATGATGTCTCGCTTGGCGCGCGCAGCTGCAGGTGCTTTGTGCAGGCCGCTTGTTCTCTTGCCTCGAAGCTTGCGTCCCGATTCGACGGCGACGAGGTCCCAGGGGCTCGGCAGGTAGCGCTCGATGATTTCTGCGTCAGGCGGCCGCACGGCGCGCGTGATCGTCCCGGAGTGGCAACAGTCGGTGATCACCGTTAGGCTCACACCTTCGCGCAGCCCGTCGAATGTCTTCCGCAGCCAGTCGTCCAGGAATGGATTTTTCCAGTCGAGATCGGTCGGGCACAGGATCTCGTCGCGCCGGTCGGCTTCATCGCCATCGCTGTCCGGCACGTTCGAGCCATGCCCGGAGAAATGCACGAGAAGCACATCGCCACGCCTGCCGCCGCGGATCAGACCCGATATGGCGGCCTGCATCGCTTTTTGCGTGGCGCCGAAATCGACGAGTGTGGCGATGTTGCTTTTTGCGAAGCCGTAGCGCTGAGTCAGCACCTTCTGCATGTTCAACACGTCGTTCACGCAGCCGCGCAGGTCCGCACCCGGCACGCGATAGCGATTTACCCCAATCAGAACAGCACGCTTGGCCATGGTCTCTCCTTTGATCGTGACGTCGGACGCGCGGTGAGCTTTTTGCCGCTGTGCGGCTCGCTCTGCGTTCGAAGCGTCGCGCATGAGTATACTTGGGAGCCAACCGCCGTATTGCACCGGCGGCAGCCCATATCGCCGCGGCATTAGAGCGCCTTACATGCCGAAACCTCTCTGTTTCGTACTCCTGCCCCCGGGACGCGAGAGCGCCCCGGCCGGACGCACGATCGATTTCGATCGCGTCTATGCCGCACTACTCGCGCCTGCCGTCGAGGCGGCGGGCCTCGAGCCCCTGCGGGCGGACGAAGGGCATGTGGAAAGCCTCGTTCATAGTCCCATGTTCGAGCGCTTCGTGCTGTGCGAGTACGCACTCGTCGATCTCACTGCAGCCGATGCGAACGTCTTCTACGAGCTCGGCGTGCGCCATGCCGTCCGGAGCGGCGCGACCGCGTTGACGTTCGCACACGGACGGACGCGGCTCTCGTTCGACGCCGCGAGTATCGGCGCGCTCGCCTACGATGTCGGGCCGGATGGCGGTCCGCTCGACGCCGAAGCCGCCCGCGAACGTATCACTGCGCGGCTCGTGCAGGCGCGCGAGCCGCCTCCCGCGACTTCGCTTTTCGAGCTGCTCGAGGACTATCGCGATGTCGCGCACGAAAAGACCGATGTTTTTCTCGAGCGCGCGCGCATGGCGCATCGGCACCGTCAGGAGATCACGCGCCGAAGCAAGCTGCCCCCGGATGTCGCATTGCGCGAGCTCTGTCAGTACGAACGTTCACTCGGCGCGCCTGCCGACGTCGAATCGGCAGTGCTCGTCGCGACGCTTCTCGCCTATCGCGATCTGCAGGCCTACGGCGACATGATCCGGGTCGTGGAGGCGATGCCCGCTCCGCTCGCCCGCACCGCGCTCGTGCGCGAGCAGTATGCGCTGGCGCTGAACCGCGCGGGCCGCGGTAACGCTGCCGAGGCGATCCTCCAGGATTTGCTCGCCACCCGGGGTGCGAGCAGCGAGACCTGCGCGCTGCTCGGCCGGGTATACAAGGACCGCTACAACGCGGCGCGTGAGCGTGGCGACAGCGTAGAGGCGGATAAGTGGCTCGGCCGCGCGGCGGAGACCTATCTCGCCGGCTTCGAAGCGGATACGCGCGACGACTATCCCGGGACGAACGCCGTGACGCTGCTCGCGATCCGCGATCGCAGCGACCCTCGCGTCGGCGAGTTATTGCCGGTCGTGCGCTATTCCGCGCGGCGCCGTGTCGCGACCGCTCGGGCGGGCTACTGGAGCCATGCGGCACTGCTCGAGCTTGCGATGCTGGCGGACGACGAAGCCGATGCGCGCGTTCACCTTGGCCATGCACTGGCCGAGCAGCCGGAACGCTGGAAAATCGAGGCGACACTCAACAACCTGCGCCTGCTCCAGGGAGCCGGCGCAGCACCCGCGTGGGCCGAAACAATCGCGGAAAAGCTGACGGCGCGCGCCGCCGCACAGCAGTAACGTCGTTCCTCAGCCCGCGGAGCCCGTTGCGAGCGCCTGCAACTTCTTGAGAACGGCCTGTGCCGCGGTTTTCTCGTCCTCTTTTTCCGCGTGCTTCAGGTATCGGGTCAACACGAAGCGTGCGTTGTCGTACACCGATCCCCACGCCGACGGGCTGCTGACCCGTGCGTACAGATCGTCGAACGCCTCCGCGATGGCCGGCCACTCCGGAGCGAGCGCCCGTTGCTCGAGCGCTTCCCACATCTCGAGCTCGGTCGGGCCGGACACGCTCCAGAAATCCGGCTCCTCCAGCGCTCTGGAGGCGAGGAGCTTGCGGACGCGTTCGAGCGCCTCGCCGTTGAGCTTCGCGGCTTGGCTTCGCGTGACGTTCAGCGCGACTTCCGCGGTAATGCAGTTGAGCGCCGGATAGAAAACATTCCGGAACCCTGCTTCGCGGCCGAGCTTTTCCGCGCGGCTGTAATGCTCTTTCATCTTGCGGATGGCGGGCTCGTCATCGCGTCCCACA
>DASRIK010000649.1:0-19960 GCA_035650035.1 Burkholderiales bacterium
TTCCGATGCATCACGTCGTGCCGCGTCTTTTGCGTACGCCGGGTTCGATACGCACGCCGGCGCCGCGGCTCGGCGAACACAATCGGGCGTTGCTCTCGGAGCTTGGAATCGAAGGCGCCGCCTACGACGCGCTCGCGGCGAAGGGCGTCGTCTGCGACGGCGGAAGCGCCCGCACGGAACAGGAAGAATGACAGGAGAACACAGACAATGGAAATCCCGCGCCTGAACGGCATCATCAAACAACTCGAGCAAGGCAAGAACACGTTCGTGAGCTTCGCGCCCGCGGACGTCGGTTACACGATCTCTGCGGCGACGGAGCCGTACGACGGCGTCGTTTTCGAAATGGAGCACGGCGCGTACGACATCCGTGCGCTGCGCGATTGCCTCCAGTACCTGCTCAATCGCCGGCAAATCGTCGAGTCGGGTACGCTTGCCCCCGCGGTGACGCCCATGGTTCGCATACCGCCGAACGGCTCCGAGATGAATCAGTGGGTCGCGAAGCAGGTGCTCGACAGCGGTGTTTATGGAATCGTCTGGCCGCACGTGAGCACCGTCCAGGAAGCGCACAACGCCGTCGCATCGTGCCGCTACGCGCGCCCTGCAGGCGCGCCGCGGTTCGAGCCGCGGGGCCAGCGCGGCGACGCCCCCGCCGCTGCTGCGCGTTACTGGGGACTTACGCAGCCCGAGTACTACGACCGCGCCGACGTCTGGCCGCTCGATCCGAAAGGCGAGATTCTCGTCGCAATCATGTGCGAGGACGTCGACGGTATGAAGAACCTTCCGAAAATACTCAAGGAGGTGCCCGGCATCGGCGCCGTCATCATCGGCGAAGGCGACCTTTCGCAGAATCTCGGATTCCCGCGGCAGTACAGCCATCCGACCGTCGCCGGGGCCATCAAGGAGATTCTGGATATCTGCAAGCAGCACAAAGTCGCCTGCGGGCATCCGCATGTGGACGAGAAGAACGTAAAAGAGGTGATCGAGCAGGGCTTCAAATGGCTGATGCCGCGCCCCGAGCGCACGAATTCCGCACTTGCGATGGGGCGCAAACTTTCCTGAAGCAGAAGGGAGGAACGCGATGAGTAAGGTCACGCTTCGTTTCGCCTGCATTGCATTCATGTCGGCCGCAGCGGCGCAGGCTCAGCAGCCTTCATGGACGCCGCCGTCACCGGCTGAACGCTGCCCCTCCAAATGGGGCGCGAACGACGAGCGCGGTTCCATGAATCACCAGAAGCCGGCTGCCGTGCTCGCCGCGACGAAGCTCATCCGCACTGGCGAGGTGATCGAGCTCGGGCACGTGCTGAACGGACGCATGCCCTTCTCGGGAACGCGGCGCTTCGACGTTCACACGAAGCGCACGTTCATGAACCCTCAGAGCAATCGCCGCGGCTCCAACGAAGAAACCGTCCTGAGTGAAATCGGTCAGGTCGGCACGCAGTTCGACGGCTTCGCGCATCAGACTCACGGCGAGCTTTTCTACAACTGCATCAAAGTCGACGAGGTCGCGACGCGCTCGGGCTTCACGAAGCTCGGTATACACAACGTCGGTACCATCATGACGCGCGGCGTGATGATCGACGTTGCGGGACTCAAGGGCGTGGAGATGCTGCCGACGGGTTACGAGATCACGATCGAGGACCTTCAGAACGCGCTCAAACGGCAGGGCACCGCGCTCAGGCCCGGCGATGCGATCCTCATTCACGGGGGATGGGGCCGGCTCTGGGGCAAAGACAACGTGCGCTATCAGACCGGCGGCCACGCGGGTATCGGCGTTTCCGCGGCGGAGTGGCTCATCAGGCAGGATCCGATTCTGCTCGGTGCCGACAACGGCACGGTCGAGATTTCGCCGACCCCCGACAAGCTGATCTCGTTGCCGGTGCATCAGCTCGCGCTCGTCGTGCACGGTGTGCATCTGCTGGAGAACCTGAAGCTCGACGAGCTCGCGGTGAAGAAAGTCTACGAATTCGCTTTCATCATGCAGCCGCTCAAGATCGAAGGGGGCACAGGCTCCACGGTCGCCCCCGTTGCGGTGCGCTAAACACAGGCGTTAACCAATGATCATCGACTGTCACGGTCACTACACGACCGAGCCGAAGGGCCTACTGGATTATCGCAAGCGGCAGACCGCCGCTTACGACGAAGGGCGCGCGCTCGCACCCGACTTCAAGGTGCGCGACGACGAGATTCGCGAGTCGATAGAGAAAAATCAGCTTCGCATCCAGCGCGAGCGCGGTGTCGACCTGACGCTCTTCTCTCCGCGCGCAGGCGGCATGGCGCACCACGTTGGGAACGAGATCACGAGCCGCGACTGGACGCGTGCGTGCAACGACATGATTCACCGCGTCTGCACGCTTTTTCCGGATAATTTCATCGGCGTGTGTCAGCTGCCGCAATCTCCCGGCGTTGACCCGGCCAGCTGCATACCGGAGCTCGTGCGCTGCGTGGAAGAGCTCGGTTTCGTCGGATGCAACCTGAACCCTGATCCGTCAGACGGCTACTGGACGGGCCCGCCGCTCACGGATCGTTCCTGGTACCCGCTGTACGAAAAGATCGTCGAGCTCGACGTCCCGGCAATGGTGCACGTCAGCACTTCGTGCAATCCGAATTTCCATCACACCGGCGCGCATTACATCAACGGCGATACGACCGCTTTCATGCAGCTCATCCAGGCCGACCTCTTCAAGGATTTCCCGAGCCTGCGATTCATCATTCCCCACGGTGGTGGGGCCGTACCTTATCACTGGGGACGTTACCGCGGGCTTGCACAGGACATGGGTCGTCCGCCGCTTTCCGAGCTTCTGAAGAATGTCTTTTTCGACACCTGTGTCTATCACAAGCCCGGCATCGAGCTCCTGGTCGAAGTGATCCCCGTCGAGAACGTGCTTTTCGCATCCGAAATCGTTGGCGCGGTGAAAGGAGTCGATCCGGAGACGGGCTTCAACTACGACGACACGAAGCGCTACATCGAAGCGGTGGAGACACTGAGCGGCGCGGCCCGGGACATGATTTACAGCGGGAACGCGTTGAAGGTTTACCCGCGCCTCGCTCGCCGCCTGCGTTGAAGGCGCAAGCCGGCCCCGCCGTTTTTGCGCTAGGCTTCGCCTTGCTGGCGTTTGCCGGTGCTGCCGCGGCTGCGGGGAGTTGCGGTGAAGTCGTCACGCTCGAAACGCATGGGGGCACGACGACGCGCTATACATTCGCGCAGCCCTCTCCGACTCCGACAGGTGTCGCTGTGGTTCTGCTCCCGGGCGGCGCAGGACATCTCGACCTCGACGACACAGGATGTCCGCGTGCGCTCAGGAATAACTCGCTCGTGCGCTCCATTCCTCTTTTCCACGAGCTCGGCTTCTTCACCGCACTCGTCGACGCGCCCTCCGACCATTTCGGCGGCGACGGCCTCGCGGCGTTCCGGACGAGCCCGCGTCACGCGGAAGATCTCGGCAAAGTCATCGCCGACGTGCGCGCGCGCATGAAGGGTTCGGTGTGGCTGATCGGCACGAGCCGCGGTGCGATTTCCGCGACCAATGCGGCGGCGCGGCTTTCCGGAGCATCAGCGCCCGATGGGCTCGTGCTCACGTCCGCGTTGATGTCCGGCGATGCCAGAGCGAAGAGACCGTGGGTCGCACAAAGCGTATTCGATCTCCCGCTCGAAGAGATTCGCATGCCGGTGCTCGTGGTCGGGCACGCAGACGACAGCTGCGTACGCTCGCCGGCCAAGCTGATGGGCAACATCACCGCACGCACGAACGGCGCGCGCGAGCAGGTGGTCCTCGTTACCGGCGGTCCGGGCGGCAGCGGCTTGAGTAGTATCGAAGCGTGCGAAGGCCGCTCGCCGCATGGTTTCATCGAACAGGAACGCGAAGTCGCCGCCGGTATCGCGCGGTTCATTCGCGACGGAAAGTACTAAATCGCGAAGAGCTGCCGGAAGGTCTCGTGCCCGGCCGGGGTGATGTTCACCGCGCGTGACCGACGCTGCCTCTGAATCCAGCCCTGAGACAGGAACCGCTGGAGGAGCGCGTCGCTGGGTGAGATCGAAACACGCACGGGCGAATACAGCCGCCCGCCGTGCAATTAGGTGATCTCGTCGCCGCGTGCAGAATGATGCGGCACAACTCTTGCGAGGGCGCTGCTGCCGTGAAAACACCCGCACGAAAGCGTCGCCTTGCCCGCCCGGCATGGGGAAAGCTCGCAATCATCGCGGGCGTTGTCCTCGTGCTGTTCGTCGCCTGGCGCTATACCCCGCTCGAAGATATCGTCATCACGCAGTTCGTGCGGGCGCTCGCGACCGCGACGAACCACCCGGTCCTCGCGCCGTGCATCGTCGCACTGGTTTACGTGCCGGCCGGCTTCGTGATGTTCCCGCGGCCGCTCATCACGCTTTTATCCGTGATCGCTTTCGGGCCCATGAAAGGCTTCGTCACTGCGATGGTGGGCATCACGCTGTCCGCTGTCGCCGTGTTTTATGCCGGCCGCGCATTGCCCTCACGCACACTCAGGCAGTTTGCGGGTGAGAAGCTCGAGCGGGCGACGAAAGCGCTGCGCGGGCAGGGGCTGCTCGCATCGTTTGCAGCCGCAATCGCGCCTATTGCACCATTCCCGGTTATCGGGATGGTCGCCGGCACTTCCAAAATCAAACTCTGGCATTACCTTCTCGGAACGCTTCTCGGGATGCTGCCCGGCACGCTCGCCACCACGCTTTTCGCCGACCAGCTTGCCAACGCCGTGCGGGACCCCTCGACGGTGAACTATTGGGTCGTCGCGGCCGTCGTACTGGTGCTGATCGTCCTGACGCTGGTTTCACGGCGGCTTTTCAATCGCATGCAGCGCACTGCGTGAAGGAGCAACCCATGAGCACGCGCTCTCTGCAACGTGTCATCAAATCCATGGCGACATCGGACGGGGCGGGTGTAAAGCTTCGCCGCAGCATCGGGCAGGCGCACGGGCTGTATCACGATCCTTTTCTCATGCTCGACGAGTTCTCTTCGGAGAATCCGGGTGATTACATCGCCGGCTTTCCGGCACATCCGCATCGCGGGTTCGAGACCGTTACCTATCTCCTCGACGGGCACATGCTGCACGAAGACCATCTCGGCAATCGCGGGGACTTGAAAAGCGGCGGTGTGCAGTGGATGACCGCCGGTCGAGGCATCATCCATTCCGAAATGCCGCAGCAGCTCGAAGGCCGCATGCGCGGCTTTCAGCTTTGGATCAATCTGCCGGCTGACGAGAAGATGAAGCCGGCCGCGTATCGCGACGTGGATCCGTCGGAAATTCCAGCAGTTCCGTTACCCGCCGGCGGAAGCGTGAAAGTGATCACCGGCAGGGCGCATGTGAATGGGCAGGATGTTCCCGGACCCGTCGAACCGGGCAGCACCGATCCGTTGTACCTCGACGTGGAACTGCCGCCGGGAGCGGAGTTTTCGCAGCCGGTAACTGCCGATTACAACGCGTTCATCTACCCGTTCGAAGGATCGGTCACTGTGGGTGACGGAGATGCGGCACGCGCACTCGATGCGGGCAGCGCCGGCATCCTCTCGCACGGCGACCGCATCGATGTGAAAGCCGGACCGAAGGGCGCGCGCCTGCTCGTGCTTGCTGCAAAGCCGATCCGCGAGTCCGTCGTGCAGTACGGGCCTTTTGTCATGAATACGCGCGAGCAAATCGAGCAGGCGATCCGGGACTACCAGAACGGAGAGCTTGCTACGTGATGTAGTTGTGGCGCGGATAGTAGACGAAGCTGAACGGCGCGCTTTCTTCGCCGCTTCCGTCGCCGGACAGGACGACTTCCATGCAGAACCGCGTCTCCCGACGGGCGTGGTGCCCTCCGAAATCGGCGTAGCCCGCCTGCCCCAACAGCAGCACCTTGCGGCTTCCGTCGCGCATGCGTGCGATCGTCTGCGACGGCAGCAGTAACGGCGGCGAGCTCACGGTTCCATTCGCACCAAGCTCCCCGCCGGCGTAGTCCTTCAGGCCGCCCGGAGTGAACTCGAAATCGTCGGGAATGACTTCATCGAATTCGCGCAGCATCGCCCAGTAGCGGAATCCCTTCGTCGGTGTTGCGCCCGCGTTCTGCCAGACGACCTGGATCAACCAGCCGCGCGCTTCTTTGGCAGGCGTCTGCGCGAATTGCCGGATCGTGACGTAAGCGCGAAGCTGACGCTCGGCGGTCTCGCGCATGAGGCCGAGCGCCTGTTCGGCTGTTTCCGCGCTGCGGCGCGCGGCTTCGGCGGCGTTCTCGCTCGATTCGATGATCCTGCGGCTCTCTTCGGTGTGTCCGTCCGGATCGGCGCGCAGTCGCGAGGTCGACGAAACCGCCCACGCGAAGAACGCGATAGCCAGCGCGAACAATGCGATCGCGAGGTCCGTGATTTTGACGTCCTGCAACAGCCGTTGGATCGTCACGCCTTCCCAGACGGAACGAAGCGCGGGCGGCGCCTGATCGCTGTCGGCAGGTGGGACGGGTGGCTCGGCGACGAGCGGCAGATTTTGCGGCGCAGGTTCGCCGGCCGGCGCCGGCGGTGGCGACGGCGGCGCAGCGTCCTTTTGCGTCGTATCCGCCGGCGGCGGCGGACTCTGCGCGTATACGGCCGAGTCGACGGATATCGCGCAGAAAATCAGTGCCGCGAGCAAACGGCGCAAGGTGTGTTCCCGGAGCGGTGCAAAAGCCGTGTATGGTAGCGCCGCGGCATCAAACGTCAATCGGCCGGCATGCCCTGCCGCAGGAGATCGCGCGCGATGAACCACCGATGGACTTCGCTCGGACCTTCGAAAATGCGCCACACCCGGCAGGCGCGCGCCATGTATTCCAGTGGAAGGTCCTTCGACACCCCCATGCCGCCGAAAAGCTGAATCGCGCGGTCGACGATTCGCCCGACCATTTCGCTTCCTTGCAGCTTCACCATCGCAGCGTCACGGCGCCAATCGGCTCCGCCCTGGTCCATTTTCCAGGCGAGACGCCAGGTGATCCAGCGTACCATTTCCATCTCCTGCCAGCTGTCGGCCAGCCACCACTGGATCTGCTGACGATCCGCCAGCGGCGCGCCGAAAGTCTTGCGCTCGTTCGCCTGGGGGATCATGAGGTCCATACAGCGCCGCGCGTAACCGAGCGCGCGACACGCGATTTCCATGCGGCGCACGCCGAGCCGGTTCTGCATGGGCGCGAAACCTTTCCCGATGTCACCGAGCACCTGGCTTTCGGGCAGCTCCACGTTATCGAAGAAGACGGCGTAAGGCGCATGCTCGCCCATGGTATTGAAGACCGATGGTATCGAAACGCCTTTGGTCCCTTTATCCACGAGAAAGGCCGTGATTCCGCCGCGCGATCGCTTTTCCGGGTCGGTTACGGCCATCACGATGATGAAATCCGCTTTGCGCGCGCCGCTGATGAAAATCTTCTGCCCGTTGAGCACCCATTTGCCGTTCTTGAAGTCGGCGCGCATCTGCATGTTTGCGGGATCCGAACCGGCTGACGGCTCCGTGATCGCGATCGCGCTCTTCTTCTCGCCGTTTGCATAGGGGATCAGATACTTGTCGATCTGGTCGCCGCGACAGGTCTCCTTGAGCATCCAGAGGTTGGGGCTGTCCGGCGGCAGGATGAAAGGCACGATACTGTACTTGAGCTCCTCGATCACGACGGCTTTCGCCAGCATGCCCATGTTCTGTCCGCCGTATTCCTCAGGCACGTCGATGCCGTAGAGCCCGATCTCTTTCACCTTGCGCGTGAGCTTCTCTTCCGCTTCCGGCGGGATGAGCGGCTCGTCGGTGAGGCCGCGCTCGGCTTCACGGCGTATGACCACGGGCTCGAGCGGAATGAGCTCTTCCCTTACGAAGCGCGCGACGGTCTCGCGCAGCATGCGCAGTTCTTCGGGCAGGGTGAAGTCCATGGGATTCTCACGCAAAAGGTTAGATCGCCTGATTGTACTGCCCGACACGTCCAATCCGCCGGGCCGGTCGTATATCTGCCTGGCGGCCCCCAGATCGGGTCGCCCCAACCCGATCAGGAGGACATATGAGAGCAGCGAATCGCGTGGTGGCAACGTTGGCGGTGTGTATTTCTCTTTTCGGTGGCGCGAGCTACGCGCAGCAGCAGAGCCAGGCAACGCTGTACGAGCGGCTGGGCGGCAAGCCTGCGATCACGGCCGTCGTAGACGACTTCGTCGGCAACGTAGCGGCTGACAATCGCATCAACGGCTTCTTCGCGAAGACGGACATTCCGCGTCTCAAGCAACTGCTGGTCGAGCAGATCTGCGCAGGCAGCGGTGGACCGTGCACTTACACGGGACGCGACATGCGGGCGGCGCATGACGGCATGGGGGTGCGCGACGTGCATTTCAGCGCGCTCGTCGAAGACCTCGTGAAGACGCTGGACAAGTTCAAGGTGCCCCAGCGCGAAAAAGACGAGCTGCTTGCGGTGCTCGGGCCGATGAAGAACGACATCGTGTCCATGCGCTGAAGCGCGCGGCAGAACAAATCGTGCGGCGGTCCGCCAGATGCGGGCCGCCGCGCTGCTTGACGAGCGGACCGGAAGCGCGGAAGCTCTCCCGCAAACGAGGAGGAAAAGAAGACCGTCAGCGGTGCGCAGTGCAAGCCGCGGCGGCGTTTCCAACCGCTGAAGGAGGCTCGCATGACGAAGCCAGGCGCGTTTGGCTCCTCGCTGCTGCTCGTTTTTCTC
Source organism: Burkholderiales bacterium (assembly GCA_035650035.1). Classification (GTDB taxonomy): domain Bacteria; phylum Pseudomonadota; class Gammaproteobacteria; order Burkholderiales; family SG8-41; genus JAQGMV01. The sequence continues at coordinate 8,672 of DASRIK010000649.1, forward strand.
CTCGTTGCTGATACCGCCGCTGCTGCGCAAACCGGAGCGCCTGTCGCGCTCACCGGATCGGTGAGCTCCACTGAAGAAGGGTTGATGGAAGGCGTGCTCGTGACGGCTCGCAAGGCCGGCTCGACCATGAACGTCACCGTCGTAAGTGACAGCCAGGGCCGTTACGAATTTCCCGCCGCGCGCCTGGAGCCGGGACAGTACGCGATCACCATACGCGCAGCAGGCTATGACCTCGCGAGTGCAGTAAATCCGCAGGTGACCGGCAAAGCGCCTGTAGCGGCGGATCTCAAGCTCATCAAAACGAAAGACCTCGCGGCGCAACTCACGAACGGCGAATGGCTGCACAGCGCACCTGGCAGCGCGCAGCAGAAGCGGCCGCTCCTGAGCTGTGTCGGATGCCACACGCTCGACAAGATCTTCCGCTCGAAATACGACGGCGACGGCTTCGTGCACATCATTCAGCGCATGGGCACGTACGCGAACCAGAGCACGTTCATCCGGCCGCAGAAAAGATTGACCGGCCGCGACACTGACCTCGTCGGAGAGGAACGCGCGAAAGTGCAGCGCGCGCAATCCGATTATTTTGCGACGATCAACCAGAGCACGACCACGGCGCCGAATGCCTGGCCTTACGAGCTCAAGACTTTCGCTCGTCCAAGAGGCCGCGGCACGCGCGTCATCATCACGGAATGGGACCTGCCGCGCGAGACCATCCAGCCGCACGACGTGATTGTCGATTCGAAAGGAATGGTGTGGTACTGCGATTTCGGCGACCAGAAGCTCGGCAAGTTCGATCCGAAGACAGGCAAGGTCACGGAGATCGATCTTCCGGAGCTCAAGAAGGGCTCGCCGAACGGCACCCTGTCCATCCGCTTCGACCGCGACGAGAACTTGTGGCTCGGCATGATGTACCAGGCGGCAATCGGCAAATTCGACACGAAAGCCGGAAAGCTTCAGGTATGGCCCGCGCCTCCGCAGTGGAATCGGCCCAACACGCAGATCAACATGACGAGCCCGCTGAACATCGGCGTGGACGGGAAGGTCTGGGCGCAGAACAACGGCTTTGCAGGCGTGCACCGCGTCGATCTCAAGACAGGTGCATGGGAGACGTGGGAGCCGTTCAAAGCCTCACCCGTCGGGCACAACATCTACGACGTCATCTCCGATTCGAAGAACAATGCCTGGTTCACGGACATAGGGCGTGAAACGATCGGGCGCATCGATGCGAAGACGGGAGAGGTGAAGCTCTTTTCGACGCCGACGAAGAGCTCAGGCCCGCGCCGCGGCATGATGGACGCGCAGGACCGCATCTGGTTCGCGCAATATCGCGGCAACAGGATGGCGGTGTTCGACACGAACACGGAGCGCTTCCAGGAGTGGGAGGTGCCGACGCCATGGACGGGTCCCTACGATGTCGCGCTCGACAAACACGGTGAAGCGTGGACAGGCTCGATGCTGAACGATCGCGTCGTGCGGCTCGATCCGAAAACGGGGCAGTTCGTCGAGTACCTGCTGCCGCGTTTCACGAACATACGCCGCGTGTTCGTGGACAGCTCGACCACGCCGGTGACGTTCTGGGTCGGCAGCAACCACGGCGCGTCGATTATCAAAGTCGAGCCGCTGGATTAGCAAACCGGCGACGATGGAGACGTTTTCAGTTCTTCGCTCATGACGACCGTCCCCTCTCGAGGCACTGGATGTAATTGAGCTTCACGCCGTTGCCGGCTTGGGCGCCGGGGGCTGCGATACGACGTGCTCAGTCGGGATCGGATAGCCCGCTTCGCCAAACGTGTCGCAAATGGCGCGGTTGGTGTCGAAGTACACCTGCCAGTAGTTGTCGTTGTGCGTGTACGGCCGGACGGCGAGCACCGGGCCGCGCGTATTCATCTCCACGATTTCGACGACGGGTGCCGGCGTCTTTGCCACATTCGGGATTTTGCCAACGGCATCCTTGACGCGTGCAATCGCATCTTTCACGTCGACGCCGTGCGCGAGTTGCGCCGTGCGTTCGACGCGCCGCGCGGGGCTCGCCGAATAGTTGTGGATCGTGTCGGAGAGGATCTTGTTGTTTCCAACGAAAGCAATGACATGGTCCGCCAGTTCGACCGTCGTCGAAAAGATGCCGATCTCCTTCACGGTGCCGTCGATGCCCGCGACTTTCACGTAGTCGCCGACTTTGAAAGGACGCAGAACGACCAGGAACGCGCCGGCAGCGAAGTTCGACAGCAATCCAGCCCATGCCGCTCCAATGGCTACGCCCACGCCTGCGATCAGCGCCGCGAACGAGGTCGTCTCGACGCCAAAGTAACCCAGCAGCGCGACGATCAAAGCGGTTGTGAGCCCGACGTTCACGATGTTGCCGACATAGCGCGTGAGCGTCGGATCGACGGGTTGCCGGTTGAGCGCCGCGGTCATGAGGCGCACACCGAATTTGATAAGTGCGCGCCCCACGAACCATGCGATGATCGCGCCGATGACCTTCAGACCGAGCGCGGTCAGCAGCGTCGTGCCGGTATCGATGATCTTCTCGAGATCGAGATCCATGAGAGCTCCCGTGTGATTGTTGTCACGGGATCATAAGTCATCACCGCGAGCCGTAGATCGCCCGCGGGAAACAGGGGAGAGGTGGAACGCGACGGAGCCCGCGCGTGCGCGGGCTCCGCGGAATGACGGGCGGTTTACTTCGGTTGCGGCACGATCCTCAGGTATGGCTTCGGCGCTTTCCAGCCTTGCGGGAATCTCTGCCGCGCTTCTTCCTCGCCGACTGCCGGCACGATGATCACGTCATCGCCGGGTTTCCAGTTCACGGGCGTCGCGACTTTGTGCTTCGCCGTGAGTTGCATGGAATCGATTACGCGCAGTACTTCGTCGAAGTTGCGACCGGTGCTCATCGGGTACGTGAGGATCAGCTTTATTTTCTTGTCGGGGCCGATCACGAAGACCGAACGGATCGTCTGATTGTCGGCCGCAGTGCGGCCTTCGGTCTTCGCCGCCGCGTTTGGGTGGATCATGTCGTAGAGCTGCGCGACCTTCAGGTCCGCATCGCCGACGATCGGATAGTTCGGCGCGTAACCCTGTGTCTCCTTGATATCGTTCGCCCAGCGCTTGTGGTCGGTGACCGGATCGATGCTGAGTCCGATCACTTTCGTATTGCGCTTGTCGAATTCGGGCTTGAGCCGCGCCATGTAGCCGAGCTCCGTCGTGCAGACGGGGGTGAAATCCTTGGGGTGGGAGAACAGGATCGCCCAGGAATCTCCGATCCATTCGTGGAACCGGATGGAGCCTTCGGTCGTTTCAGCCGTGAAATCGGGTGCTTCGTCGCCAATGCGTAGTGACATGTCAGCCTCCTTGCCTGTGGACGTATATGGACACGGTTGTTGCCGGGATGTGCCCGGGGCTGTGGGCTCGATCGGTCGTCAGGCACAGCGCAGTCATTCTAGGCTCGGAAAATGCGAGGGTCATTCAGCCGCAGTCTGACCGCGCCGCGTCGGTGCACCCGAGAGGCGCGTGGGCATGTTGATTGCAGCCGAGCCATATCGCCTGGCATTGTCCGAAGCTCGATGGACGGTTGCCTGGGCGGAGGAGCCTTCGGGCGTATCCCACCATTCGAGCGAAAGACCCCAATGACTCAGCGCAACTCGGACGAGCCGTTCATCGGCATCACGATAGAAGCCCTGCTGCGCCCGTGCGAGATTTGCCCGATCCGGACGCAATGGGGCCACGGATACGTGTGGGAATGGAGCGCAGTGGCGGAGGATGCACGATCCTCGCGCTCGTTCGATCTCTTCTTTGACTGTCTCGAAGATGCCCGCAAACACGGCTACGAGCCGCATTTCCTCGACCGCGAGGAGGTTTCCGTCGTTCCCGTGAGCGCGGCGGCCTGAAACGGCCGGCGCGGCAAGTTCTACACCTCCGGGGCGAAACGACCGTCGGCATCCAGCGCGGCTAACGCTCCGCTTTCGCGCTCCGTCATCGCTCGGTCGGCCGCGCACCGGCATCGTCGAAAGCAAAGCCGGTCCGCCCGCGCATCCCTGCGATAATTCGCGGCATGAATCCGCTCTCATACTCGTCGAATTGCGCAATTAAATGCGCGACCGTGTTGCTCTGCGCTTTGGCCAATACGGCAGCGTTGGCTGCCGAAAGCACGTGGCCCAATCGTCCCATCCGGTTGCTCGTCGGTTATCCGCCCGGTGGTCCCGCTGACGTAACCGCGCGGCTCGTTTCGCCATACTTGAGCGAAGCGCTGGGCCAGCAGATCGTCATCGACAACCGCGCAGGTGCCGGCGCGACCATCGCCGCGACGCTGCTTGCGCGCGCAGAACCCGACGGCTACACCATGTCCATCGTCGCAAACGGCGAGATGGCGATTTCGCCGAACCTTCGCAAGCTCCCATACGATCCGGTGAAGGACTTCGCGCCGGTGAGCCGCATCGGTTCCAATCAGCTCGTGCTCGTCGTGCACCCGAGCGTGCAGGCGAAGAGCGTGGGTGATCTCGTCGCACTCGCGAAAGCGAAGCCGGCGACCGTGAATTTCGCATCGGCCGGCAACGGGTCGACTGCGCACCTTGCCGGTGAATTGTTCAAGACGCTCGCCGCGATCGATATCATCCACGTACCATACAAAGGCGCAGGCCCGGCGTTGACAGATCTCATCGGCGGGCAGGTGCACATGCTGATCACCGGCTATCCGGGCGCGCTGCCGCATATCAAAGCAGGTAAATTGCGTGCCCTCGGCGTGACCGGCGCGAAGCGTCTGACTGCTGCGCCTGACCTGCCCACGATCGCGGAGACCGTGAAAGGCTACGAGGTCACATCGTCGTACGGCGTGCTTCTGCCGGCGCGCGCGCCGCAGCCGATCGTGAAAAGGCTTCATCAGGAGGTCGCGGCGATCGTGAGAAAGCAGGACGTACAGGAGAAGCTCGTCGCGCTCGGCTTCGAGCCGGAAGGCAATTCTCCAGCGGAATTCGCGGGTCAGATCAAATCCGAGCTCGCGAAGTGGGCGCGAGTGGTGAAAATTGCGAAAGTGCAGGTTGAATGAGTATGTCGTTTGCGTACTCCACGTCCTGCGCGGTCATTTTGTCTCTTTCACTCATCGCAGCATCCGCAATCGCCGCCGAGCCGGCGTATCCGACGAAGCCCATTCGCATGATCGTTGCCGTGCCGCCCGGCGGCCCCGCGGACACGCTTTCGCGGCTCGTCGCGCCGAAGCTCACGCAATCGCTGGGACAGACGGTGGTCATCGACAATCGTCCTGGAGCGAATGGCAATATCGCTTACGAGCTCACCGCGCGGGCAACGCCCGACGGTCACACCTTCACTGCTGTCGCGGCCGGCGTCGTGATCAATCCCAGCCTGTATGCGAGCGTCGCTTACGATCCACTCAAGGACTTCGCGCCGATAACGCTCGGCATCACGGTGCCTAACATCCTCGTCGTGCACCCTTCCGTCCCTGCGGCCTCGGTCAAGGAGCTGATCGCGCTTGCAAAAGCGAAGCGCGGCGCACTGACTTTCGCGTCTGCAGGAAACGGCACTTCCGGCCACCTCGCGCTGGAGCTCTTCAGGTTGACGAGCGGAATCGACGTGATCCACGTGCCGTACAAAGGCGGCGGCCCCGCGCTCGCGGAAGTCCTTGCAGGTCAGGTGCAGGCCTTGTTCAGCATCGCGCTCGCGGCCACACCTCAGATCAAGGCGGGCAAGCTCCGCGCACTCGGGATCACGACTGCGAAACGCTCGGCCGCCGCGCCCGAGCTGCCGACCGTTGCGGAAGCAGGTCTGCCGGGCTTCGAAGTGATCGGCTGGTTCGGTTGGCTCGCGCCTGCGGCAACGCCCAGGCCGATCGTGAATCGATTGCACGCCGAGCTCGTGAGCGCGCTCAGGCTGCCGGAAGTCCGCGACCGGCTCCTCAGCCAGAGCGCGGAGCCCGTCGGCAACAGCCCGCAGGCGTTCGCCGCATTCATGAAAAGCGAATACGTGAAGTGGGCTAAAGTAATCAAAGCAGCGAATATCAAGGTGGAGTGACTCAAGGTGAGCAAAGCCAAAGGCATCAAGGAAATCGCGTACGTCGACGTGCGACAGGGCGGCGGTGCGCATGCACACGCACACGGTAAAGAGGGCCACGTCGAGCCGGTGAACTGGGTCGACTGCGCGGGCGGCGGACAGGTCGTCGTCGACGAGCGCCACATCGCCTACATCGGCAACATGCGCAATCCTCACGGTACGATGCTGTTCGACGTGAAAGACCCGAAGCACCCGAAGCTCATCTCGACCCTGTCCATGCCCAAAGGCACGCATTCGCACAAGGTGCGCGTCTCGGGCGACATCATGATCACGAACCGCGAAGCGCTCGGCGTGCACGCGCTTCAGGGTGAAGTGCCGCCAGACGGCTATACGGGCGGTCTCAGCATTTACGACGTGTCGAAACCGGAGAACCCGCAGCTCATCACGCATTGGGAAGCGAGCGATCCGCCGGGGGCGCGTTACGCGCGAGGCGTGCACCGCTTCGATTTCGATGGACGGTACGCGTACATCTCACCGACGGTCGAAGGCTACATCGGCAACATCATGATGATTCTCGATCTCGAGGATCCCGCGAAACCGCAGGAGGTTGGCCGCTGGTGGATGCCCGGCCAGTGGGTCGCGGGCGGAGAGACGCCGACGTGGAAAAACGACGCGCACAAGTGCCATCACCCGCTGCGGCACGGCAACCGGCTTTACACAAGCTACTGGCAGGGCGGCTGGGTGATCCTGGACATCGAAGACATGTCGAAGCCGAAGCGCATCTCAGGCATGGACTGGAGCCCGCCGTTCCCGTGGCCGACGCACACGTGTCTGCGCATTCCGTTCAAGATCAAGGGGCGCGACTTCATGGTCGTCACGGACGAGGACGTGTTCCGTCAGGAAGACTATCACCCGTACCCGGCGTCTTTCATGTGGCTCGTCGACATCACGGACGAAAAGCATCCGATGCCGATTTCAACATTCCAGGTCGAAAGCATCCCGGACACGCCGCAACCGCGCATGACGGGCTGCCATCAGCCCTGCGAGATAGTCACCGGAACGGAAATACCCGTCGCGTGGTTTGCGCAGGGGTTGCGTATCGTCGATATCGCCAACCCGCACGCGCTGAAGGAAGTTGCGTACTTCATGCCCGATGTACCTCCGGGCTCCGATCGCGTTCAGAGCAACGACGTGACGGTGGACGACCGCGGGCTCATCTATCTCCTCGACCGCGTGCGCGGGCTGCACATCCTCGAGCGCGTGGGTAACTAAATCTTCCTCACCCCTACTCCTCTCCCGCAGGGCGAGGGGTTGTCTCCCTTCTCCCCGCGGGAGAAGGGGTGGGGATGAGGGAAAACTATCGGTGCGTCGCGAACGCACCGCTTTGTGCTCACGCCTGCAGCGAAAACTTCTGGAACGTGTGGCAGTCTTCGGGCGCGCGGCCTCTGCTCACCGCGAATGTCCACGTGACCTCGCTCACGTAGAGATCGTTCTTTGAGTCGAGCGCGAGGCCGTGTGGCGCGGCGAAGCTTCCCGGGTCCGTCATTTCGGGCGTGCCCCAGCGGGCAAGCACCTTACCGTCCTTGTCGAAGATGCTCATGCGCGCATGTCGGTACTTCGTAATGGGTCCGAGGCTGTAAGACGTGTCGCCTTCGTGCCACGCCAGCTCGGTCACGTAACACCGTCCTTCGGAATCGAAGCAGAGATGCGTCGGACGTTGCGTATCGGTCCACTCGCTCAGGTACTCCCCGTCGGGGCTGAAGATCTGGATGCGATCGGCCTCGCGATCGCACACGAAGACGCGTCCATCGGCCGCGACCGCAATGCCGTGCGGCAGATGGAACTCTCCCGGGCCGCTGCCCGGCTCGCCCCAGGAGCGAACGAGCTCGCCTTTGGGCGAAAAGATGTGAACGCGCGCGTTGCCATAGCCGTCCGAGATATAGATCTCGCCCTTCAGCCCGATCGCGACGTTCGTGGGCCGATTGAACGGAGGGCCGCCCCGCTTGATCGTGTCGAGGTCCTTGCCGTTGTATCCCGTATCTGAAGGCACGTTGCGGGTGCCCATCGTCATCAGGAGCTTTCCATCGGGCGTGAATTGGCGCACGGTGTGCTGACCGTCATCCGTGCAGAAGATCGTGCCGTTCGGAGCCACGTAGATGCCGTGCGTGCGATACGAGAACTCGCCCTCGCCCCACGAGCCGAGGAAGTTGCCTTTTCGGTCGTAGATGATGACGGGGTGATCCCCGCGGCAGATGAGATACACGCGGTCCTCGCCGTCGACGGCGACACCCGCCACGTCGCGGTGCACGTAGCCTTTGGGCAACTGCTCCCACCCCTCTACGACCGAATACTTGATGTTGCCTGATGCTGTCATCGCTCCTCCTCATCGAGTGGTGGGCTGCGTGGGATAATCAGCCGGTGCGGCTCTAAGCACGCCCACCGGAGAGGCTAACATGAAGAATGAAGAACGTGTCGCGCGCCTGAAGCAGAAGTACGATCCCGCGGCCATCGACAACGGCATGCGGCTGCGGCCCGACGACTTCCTCGAGGAGGTCGAATGGCGCGACAGGATCGACCAGCATTACACGCGCGCGTGGCTCGAGTTCACGTATGGCGCGTTGTTCAAGCGAAAAGGGCTGGACGACCGTACGCGCCTGCTCGTCTCGATCGCGCAGTTCCTCGCGCTCGGCGAGATGGAGGAGTTCGAGCGTCAGATCCCCAGCGCGCTTTCAGTGGGCGCCACGCCGCGCGAGGTGCTGGAAGTCGTCCTGCAATCCACGGTCTACATCGGTTACGTGAAAGCGAGCCGCGGCGCGCGTCTTTGCGTGAAAGTGCTCGAGCGGCTCGGTCGCATGGACGAGATCACGAGCACGCAGCTTCCTCTGGAAGGCCGGATGCCGCAGCGTTCGCTCGCGGATGAGCGAAAGAAATGGCCCGCTGCGAAATCCGCGGAGGAAACGGCCTGGCGCGAGCGACTGCTCGAAAAATACGGCTGGTCCGGCGTGAGCACGCGCATCCGCACACAGAACCACCAGAGCAACGACGCGATCGACACCTACGATCGTGTCGATCCGCATTACCTCGGGCTCTGGTTCGATTTCATCTATGGAGAGCTGTACCCGCGCGGGATCATCGACGATCGCACGCGTCTCCTGATGATGGTCGGCATCTGTCTCGCGCTCGACGAGCCGGTGCAGCTGGCGAACCATATCCGCGGCGCGATGCTGCTCGGTGCGACGCCGCGCGAGGTGCTGGAGGTGATCGTGCAGTCGACCGCGTACGTCGGCATGCCCGCGACGGTGCAAACCGTGCGCGTGCTCGACCGGATTGCCAGGGAAGAGGGCCGCGGGGACGAGCTCAATCCGCCGGCGACATGACGCGCACCGTCCGCGCCTGCGGATCGACTTCGATCTCGCTGCCGTCGGCGATCGCGCCCGTGATGTCCACATCGAAGCCCGCGAGCATCGGCACGTCTGCGAGCGCGGCGCCCTGCACGAGAATCGGGTTCACCGAGTTGAACACGAACGCAAGCGGCGTCACGCCCCGAGATTTCATCTCGTGCAGCATCCATGCGCTCGCCACACCGCCTTTCGCCGTGTCGAGCACGAGTATGCGATCGAGGTACGAGCGGCCTGCGAGCTCGTGTGACGGACGCGAGAATACGCCGGCAATGCGGTCGAGGTCGTAGCGCGCGGAGAAACCGTCGTGCGCGACGAGCGCGATGCCGCGCACTGCCGCACCCATGCCGTGACGCGCCTGGAAAATGCGATCAGCGGTCATTGCAGCTTTCCGGTGACCGCTGCGTCGACGCAAGCTTCCATCGATGCGAGCACCGGCTCGTAACCGTAGCCGCCGAGGATGTTCACGATTTTCGCGCTGTTCGTCGCGAGCCGCTTCCAGCCTTTGGCTTCGGCGATCTCGCGTGCGTACGACTGATAGAAGCACATGCCCGCGAGCACCGTGCCGCCGGCAGCTTCGATAGCGGCGCTGTAGCCCATGCGGTCCGCATCGGGTTTCACCTGCGGACTCGTGACGGCGAGAAGCGGTTTTACGAAATGCAGCCCCCCGCACAACGCCGCCAGGTCGCGCAGCTCGTAAAGGCTGAGCTGCGGCGCGGAAAAGACGACGACGTCGATTTCGCCGTCCTTGCGGTACGAGCGGTGCAGCGCTTCCACGTCTGCCCGGCTGACTTCGTGCCGAGGCAGACCCGCAGGTGCGACATCAGCGAGCGAGGCTGCCTCGGGCGTGATGCCGACCAGATGGAACAGCGCGACCGAACCGAAGCTCGCCATCGCGGCCCCGAAGTGCTTCAGCTCGTCCGATCTCGGCGCGCGTTCGAGGCCCTCGATGACCGGTACCGCCCAGTAGTTGCCGGCAATGCGCCCGATGCACGCGCCGAGCGCGCCCCAGTCATTGAGAGATCGAGGCGTGAAGGTGACTCGCACATGCAGCGTGGCACGGCGGTTTTCGGGGAGGTGAAAACCGTAGCGCGGCGTGCGCCCGGTAATGCCTGCCGCCAGGGCTGAAGGACCGCCCTCGAAGTTCGAACGCGCACCGCACACCGAGTTCGAATAGATCACGACGCCGGTATCGCCGAACGCGACGTGCTCATTGCGTGTCGGCGCCTGGATCGTCTGATAGTTGATGCAGGTATCCGTCATCACGACGCCGAGCTTACGAAAAGCATCGATCGTGCGCCGCTCGAGGTCGAGCATTGCGGCGGTCTGTCCGAGAAACGCAGCTTTCGAAAAATCCGTGCCGCGCGGGTCGGTGATCGTCGGAATGCGCACGCGGCGCTGACCGTCGCCTGCCGTCGTCAGCTCTTCGAGCCAGCGCACACCGGCTTCACCGAGGCTTTCCGTGTCCGCCATGATGTGCGCCTGCGTGACCGGAACGAAATCCGCGGCATCGAAGAAATCGCCGACGCGGATCTGATGGCGCAGCGCCTCTTGCGACAGCGGGCCGAGCTTCCCGGCCAGCATCGCCTCTTCTTCCTCGTTCAACGTCATTCAGCCGCCCGCGGGCAGGGTTGCGGTGCGTCCGTGACCCATGCTACCGGTAAGCCTCTTCGGCGCCGAGCAGCGCTTCGCGAAAGCGGTGCTTGAGCGCCGTGCCATCGCGGCGCGGCAGCACAAGAGGCGCACGCTCGGTCGTTACCTTGATCGCCGCAAAAAGCGGCCCGGGCTCATTGAAAAGCCGCGGTGCCCATTCGCGCACGTCGGACTCCGAATACAACGTCGCCGCTTCCCGAAAGCCTGCTGATTTCGCGATGCCCGCCACGTCGACACCGAG
>DASRIK010000650.1:0-13103 GCA_035650035.1 Burkholderiales bacterium
CGCGGTTATCCCGGAAACCTCGGCCTGCTCTTCGCCGAGCATGTCGCATCGGGACGCAGCGCACTCGTCGATCTGTACGACGCCAATCGTCCGCGCGAAATCGATTTTCGCGAGCTCGACGCGCTCTGCAACGCCGTGGCGCGGGGGCTGCGAAGCGCGGGATTGGCGCCGGGTGACCGCATCGCCATCCTGTCTCTCAATCGCCACGAGTTCGTCGCGACGGTCCTCGGCGCGATGCGGGCCGGCGTAGTGCCGGTCCCGATCAACATCAAGCTCGCCACCGAGGCCGTTCATTACATCGTGCACGACGCCGGCGCGAAGCTTGTCTTCGCGGAGACGGACCTCAGGCGCCTGTCCCCGCCCGGAGTACGCGTTATCGAGTTCGGCGCGGATGGACGTTCGGATTTCGAGCAGTTCCTGGATCCAGGCGAGTTTTCGGCATTCGAGCCCGCGCCCGATTCCGTGGCGATACAGCCCTATACCTCGGGCTCGACCGGAAAACCGAAAGGCGTTCTGCTCAGTCATTACGGCCAGAACTGGAGCCGCAGGATGCTCGCGCACACGCGCCGCACGACGCCCCGGGACGTCATCCTCATTGCGGCACCGCTGTATCACAAGAATGCCTTGAACGCGATCAAGCAGGGGCTCACCGCCGGCGCGCGCCTCGTGCTGCTGCCGCAGTTCAGAGTCGAGCAGTACATCGGTGCCATCGGGCGCTATCAGGCGACCGTGATCTCGGGCGTGCCGACGATGCAATCGATGGTGCTCGCGCGAAAAGATCTCCTCGCGAAGATCGATACGTCGTCAGTGCGCACGGTGATGATGGGATCGGCGCCCTCTTCGCAGCAGCTGCTCGCGCAACTGCGCACGGCATTCCCCAACGCCGAAGCGCTCGTCGTGTACGGCGTCACCGAAGGCGGTCCCGTACCGCTCGGACCGCACCCCGAAGGCAAACCGCGTCCGCAAGGCTCCATTGGTTACCCATACCCTGGAACAGAAGCGAAGTTGATCGGTGGTGCGAACGAAAATGAAGGCGAGCTCCTCGTGCGCAATCCGGGCGTGTTGCTCGCATATCACAATCTCCCTCAGGAGACCGCAAAACGCATTCGCGACGGCTGGTACCACACCGGCGACATCTGCCGGCGCGATTCCGAAGGCTTTTATTACTTCGTCGGCCGCACCGATGACATGTTCGTGTGCGGCGGCGAGAACATCTTCCCCATCGAAGTGCAAACGCTGCTCGAGAGACATCCCGCCGTGCATCAGGCGTATGTGATGCCGTTCGACCACGAGCTCAAAGGACAGGTGCCCTACGCGTTCGTCGTGCTGCGTCGGGGCGCGCACGCGACCGAGGATCAGCTCAAGGCGTTTGCGCTCGCAAACGGGCCTGCATATCAACACCCGCGCCGCGTGTTCTTTCTCGACCAGCTTCCGCTCGCCGGAACGAACAAGATCGACCAGCAGCAATTGAGGGGCTGGGCGGCACAGCAGATGCCGAGAGAAGACGCCGAAACCACACGGAGCAACGCATGAGTGAATCCCGCATCGGAATCGACAAGATTCAACAGCTGATCACGCGCGGGCCGTTCAATCAGTGGCTCAACTTCACCGTGGTCAAAGCGGACGCCGATGGCCTGGAGGTGCGGGCGACCTGGCGCGAGGAATGGGTCGTGAATCCCGACCGGAAATATACGCATGGGGGAATCCTCGCCGCACTCGTCGATGTCGCCGCAGATTACGCGATCGCCGCCGAGCTGGGCCGGCCGGTTCCGACGATCGACCTGCGCGTCGATTATCACAAGGCCGCCATGCCTGGCGATCTCACCGCCAAATCACGCGTCGTGCGCATGGGCAGCCAGTATTCGACCGCGGAGGCATACGTCTATGACAAGGACGGGGCGCTCGTAGCGAGTGGTCGGGGCACGTATTTCACGGCGAGCCCGAAGTGAACCGCGCACAGTGCCCACAGTCCTAGAACAGCAGATTCACGCCACGGCGCCGGCTCGCAAATGGCGCGCGGACCTCGTCGCGCAACGCGTGGCGCTCGTCGTCATTCTGATCGCCATATGGTGGCTCGCCTCACTGCCGATGCCGCACTTCGTTCTACCGGGGCCGCCGCGCGTCTTCGAGGCGCTGCACACGATATCGGCGAACGGGGACCTCTGGCACAACCTCGCGATCACGCTGGCCCGCGTCGCAGCAGGATTCGTCCTGGCGACGCTGATCGGGCTTCCGCTGGGCATATTGCTCGGTGCGCACAAGCGCCTGGGCGAATTCTTCGAGCCCGTGATCCCGGTCATGAACACCGTCTCATCGGCGATCTGGGCGATCTTCGCGATCATCTGGTTCGGCGTATCGAACGCGACCACGGTCTTCGTAGTTTTCATGACCGCGATGCCGCTCATCATCACCAACGTGTGGCAGGGCACGCGCACCGTCAATGCGGATTTCATCGAGCTCGCTCATACGCTTCGCATGCCGCAGCGGAAGGTCATGGTGAAGATCTACCTGCCGACCATCCTGCCCTACTTCTTCTCCGGGGCGCGCCTCGCTTTCGGCTTCGGCTGGCGCGTGTCGCTCGTCGCGGAGACGCTCGGATCGTCGAGCGGTGTAGGATATCGGCTCCGACAGGCTGCCGACCTCATACAGACTGACCAGGTATTTGCATGGACGATCGCGCTGGTGGTAATGATGGCCGTGCTCGAAATGGGCGTGCTCAGACCGCTCGAAAACCATCTCTTCAGGTGGAAAAAAGAAGCGGCGATCGCGTGAAGAAGCGCGGCGACTCATCGAAAAAGCGCCTGATCGTGGGTATGACGGGCGCAACGGGATCGATTTACGGTTTGCGCATACTCGAAGTGCTGCGCGCCGCAGGCGGCTGGGAGACGCATCTCGTCGTCTCCGATGCCGGAATGCTGAACGTATGGCAGGAATACCGGCTCGCGCGCAAAGACGTCCAGAAGCTTGCCGACGTGGTTCACAACGTGCGGGACGTCGGCGCCTCCGTGGCGAGCGGTTCGTTCATCACGGAAGGCATGGTCATCGCGCCATGCTCGATGAAAACGCTTGCGGGCGTCGCGCATGCGTTCTCCGACAATCTCATCACGCGCGCAGCCGACGTCGTTCTGAAAGAGCGTCGGCGGCTCGTGCTCATCACGCGTGAGGCGCCGCTCAACCTTGCGCACTTGCGCAACATGGCGGCGGTCACCGAGATGGGCGGCGTGATATTTCCTCCCGTCCCTGCGTTCTACAGCGGCGCGAAAACAATCGACGATCTCGTGAACCACACGGTTGCGCGCGTGCTCGATCTTTTCGGTTTTCAGCACGCCAAGATCAGGCGGTGGCAGGGGATCAGGAGCGATGTCCTGAAAGACCAGTGACGGGTGACGAGTAACGCGTTAACGCCACGCCAGGTGCGCTGACAGCGCATCGACCCGCGGTGCGTCGCTGCCGCACTCCACGACGTACCGACACCGCTTCCAGTTTACGAAAGGTAGCTGATGAAAGAAAACTTCCGCGAGTTTCTCGGCCGTCTCCGCGACGCAGGGGAGCTCGTCGACGTGAAGCAGCCCGTCGACATCCGCCACATCGCGACGCTCGTCGATCAGTCCGACAAAGCGCTTTTCTTCCACGACGTGATCGGCTACGACATGCCGGCCGTTTCCGGAATCATTCGCACTCGCGAACGCTCGATCATGGGCATGGGCTGCAGCGAATATTCGGAAATCGAGATGAAGCTCCGGCAAGGCATCGACCATCCGATCCCGCCGCGCTACGTCGAGACCGCGCGGCACAAACAGGTCATCAAAGTCGGCCCCGACGTCGATCTCTTCAAGCTGCCGATCCCGATGTCTTCGGTGTATGACGGCGGGCCGATGATCACGGCCGGCGTCGTCATCGCGAAAGATCCGGAATATGGCCTCAACTCCGGCGTCTACCGCTTCATGGTGAAAGAGAAGAATCTCACCGGAATCGATATCGTGACGCCGAACAATATGCGCATGTTCGCGCAGCGGGCATTCGAAGCGGGCCGGCCCTGCCCGATTTCCATTTCGCTCGGCACGCATCCCATCGAAATCATGGGCGCCGGTTTTCGCGCGCCGATAGGCGTCGACGAAATGGCGATCTCCGGCGGGATTCGGGGCGAGCCCGTCGAGCTCGCGCAGTGCGAGACCGTCGATCTGCCCTGCATCGCCGACGCGGAAATCGTGCTCGAAGGCGAAATTTTGCCGACTGGCTGGACCAACCCCGAAGGCCGCTTTGGCGAGTTCACGCGCCTGATGGGCGGGCTTCACTGGAATCCGGTGGTACGCATCAAAGCGATCACGATGCGCGAAGACGCCGTGTACTACGCGCTGCACATGCCATGGGAGAACACATGGCTCGCGGCCCCGACACGCTATGCGGCTATACGTGCAGCGCTCAAGAACGCGGGCATTCAGGTGAAAGCGATCAACGTGACGCTCGGCGGCTGTGCGTTCTGGCATGCCGTGATCTCCGTCAGGAAGCAGGCCGGCGAAGGCAAGAACGCGCTCCTTGCCGCGCTTTCCGTGATGGACCTGAAACACGTCGTCGTCGTGGACGACGACATCGACGTGTTCGATCCGATGGATGTCGAATGGGCGATCGCCACGCGCGTGCAGGCCGACCGCGACGTATTCGTCGTCCCGGGTGCTCGCGCGAAGCCTCTCGACCCGAGTCTTCCGGTGATGCCGCCGGGTGTAGTACCCGTGGGCGCGAAAGTGGGCGTCGACGCGACCATACCCGAAGGCGTGCCGCACGAACGCTTCGAGCGCATTGCATACGCCTACGCCGATACCGCCAAGATCGCGGACTATCTGGCGGGGAAGGCCGACCGCGCTCCCGCCCGCGTCACCGCGGACGATCGGACCGTCTCCGCGCTCGCGCAGGAGATTCTGGGCGTGATCGAGAAAACGCCGTTCTACTATTCCGAAGTCGCGGAAAAATTCAGTAACTATCCATTCGTCGTCGTCGCGCGTGCTCTCGGCAAGCTGCACGAAGACGAAAAGCTCTGGCAGGATCCGCGCGGGCGTCTGTGCGTTCGCGGCTCGCCATTCGCCGCCAAGCCGCCGGTCAAGAACGCATGATGGACGCCGCCACGTCCACGCAGGGCCGTTTGCAGAGCGCCACGCGAGACCCCGCGATCGCGGTTGCGGGTGTCAGCAAGTGGTTCGACTCCGGCGGAGCTCAGCGGCTTCAGGTCCTGCAGGACATCCAGCTCGCGGTCGGCGAGCACGAAATCGTGGCCATTCTCGGCGCGTCCGGTTCCGGCAAGAGCACGCTGCTCAACATCATCTCCGGCATCGTGAAAGCGGATCGCGGGCGGCTCTGGATCAACGGCGTACCCACCGACGAGTTCGACGACTGGCGCAGCGTGAGCTACATGTTCCAGGAAGATCGGCTGCTACCCTGGCGCACGGCGCTGCGCAACGTCGAGTTTGCACTCGAAGCGGGCGGGATTGCGCGCGCGGAACGTGAGCGACGGGCAACGGCAACGCTCGAGCTCGTCGGTCTCAACGGATTCGAGAATGCTTTTCCGTACCAGCTTTCGGGCGGCATGCGAAGTCGTGTCGCGCTCGCGCGGAGTCTCGTGCTGGAGCCTTGCATACTGCTCATGGACGAGCCGTTTTCACGGCTCGACGCGCAGACCCGGGCTCTCATGCACACCGAGCTTCTGCGTATACACAAGCTGAAAAAAATGACGATCGTGTTCGTCACCCATGACGTGGAGGAAGCGGTCGTCCTTGCGGACCGCGTCGTGGTGATGACGCCGCGCCCCGGCCGCGTTCGCGAGCAGGTCGATGTCGAGCTTGCGCGGCCGCGGGACGCGACGATGCCCGAAGTAACGCGCTATATACAGCGCCTGCGGGCATTGATCTGAGGAGTGATGATAATCGCAGGCTGGGTCGCAGACCCACCGCCCTTTAGGAGAATCGTGTGAATCGGCTTTTACGTACGGTGTTTTTCGCGACAGCGTTTGCCACTGCGCTGGGGAGCGCTCCCGCAACCGCGCAGAAAATCAAAGTCGGCTACTGGACGAGCGGTTTCAGCCTCGGCTTCGGTGCCGTCATGGAACAGATGAAGTTCGCGGAGAAAGAGGGTCTCGACGTCGAGTGGGTGAAGTTCGCTGAAGTGAACGGCCCCACGCGGGCCATCGTTTCGCATGGCATCGATCTCGCCTTCGCCGCACCTTCGACGGCCTCGATGCAGATCGCGGGCGACGGCGTACCGGTCAAGATCGTCCTCGCCACTCAAATACTGGAAGGCCAGCTCGTCGTGCTGCCCAACTCGGCGTTGAAATCTCCGGCCGAGTTGAAGGGCAGGAAAGTCGGCATGTCGCCGCCGGGAAGCGCCACGCACGCGATCACGAGCGCGATCCTGGAAAACAACTATGGCCTGAAATCCGGAGACTACAGCGTCGTGCCCGGCAATGAAGGGCGCCTTGCGCAGTTCCTGACGCAGAAGGAAATCGACGCCGCGGCGATCCGGTCTGTAACGATCGCTCAGATCGAGGAAGTGAAACCCCGGCGGCTCGCGAGCATCGTGGACGAATGGAAAAAACTCACGAAATCGAATGCCGCACCCATACTTGCCGTCACGATCGTGCACAACGATTACCTCGCAAAACAGCCGCAGGCCGTCGCGCAGTTCATCGCCGGGGTCCGCAAAGCGCTCGAGTTCGGCGCGAAGAATCCGCAGCGCGTCGCCGAAATACTCCAGAAAAGCGCGAACATGAAGCCGGATGACGCGCTTGCCTATGCCAATCAGTGGGAAGGCGCTTACATGGCCTCGTTCGAGTCGCACGACGTCGCTTCACTCAAGCGGCTGCACCAGATCGCGAAGGCTGCCGGCGCGGTCAAGAAAGACCCACCGGATAACGCGTTCGTGACAGAGCCGTACGAGCGGTCCAAGAAGATCAAATGACTTTTCATCTCCATCTCGAGACGCGCCGCACGCGTCCCGAGCATCTCAAACTCACCGAAGCGCTCTGGGACGCAGCGGCCAAACGTCACCCGGAGCTCGCGCAGCAGCTGCGTGTGACGATCGGCTGGGACGACGAGATCCTCGACGAGGCACTGAAAACCGCGGACTTCATGATCAATCAGTTTCCGCCGAAGGAGCGGCTCGCCGAACGCGCGCCGCGGCTGAAGTGGATTCAGACGACGGGTGCCGGCATCGATGCGCTGGTCCCGCTGAGCTGGCTGCCGCCACACACCACGCTCACTAACAATCGCGGTGCGCACGGCGCAAAAGCCGAGGATTCCTGCACCCTCGCCATCCTCGCCCTTCACATGCGGTTTGCCGAGACGCTGCAGAACCAGCGCGATCGCCTGTGGAAAATGATCCTCACGCCACCGGTCGCAGGGAAAACCGCGGTCGTCGTGGGGTTCGGCGATCTCGGCCAGGGCGCCGGACGCGCGGCGCACAAGCTGGGGCTGCGTGTCATCGCCGTTACGCGCGGCGGCAAAGCGGAAGCGCCGGCGGAAAAAGCCTATGCGGTAACGCAGATCGACGAGGCGCTGCCGCTCGCCGACTTCCTGATACTCACGGCGCCAGCGACGGCCGAGACATGCGGATTGATCGACCGGAGGCGCCTCGCTCTCCTCAAACGCGACGCCGCTGTCGTCAATATCGGCCGCGCGGCACTCATGGATTATGCAGCGCTGCGCGAGAAACTCGAGCGTGGCGAGCTTGCCGGCGCCGTGCTCGACGTCTTCGACGAAGAACCCCTGCCCCCGAGCTCGCCGTGGTGGACGACGCGTAACGTCATCGTCACACCCCATATTTCGTGCGACAGCCCGCGGTATATGGATGCTCTCCTCGATCGCTGGTTCGAGAATTTCGGGCGCCTGCGCTCCGGCAAACCGCTGCACAACGCAATCGATCCGGCGCGTGGATATTAACGCCGTCGCGGCGAATCAGGCGCCGCAGCGCGGATCGATCAACCTCGATCACGTCGCGCACTTCGTACCGGACAGCGATGCTGCAAGCGCGGCGCTCGAGCAGCTCGGTTTCACGCTCACGCCGTTCTCAGCGCAATCCCATCGTCTCCAGCCGCAAGGGCCGCTCGTTCCGGCGGGCACGGGCAACCGCTGCGTCATGTTCGAAGCCGGGTATCTGGAGTTCCTGACGCCGACCGGCGCCACGCCGGTGGCCGATCAGTTGCGGACCGCGATCCGGCGCTACATCGGTGTGCACCTGATTGCGTTCGGTACGGCCGCGCCGGAGATCGACCACGCGCGCCTGGCCCACGAAGGGTTCCAGCCGATGACGCCCGTGGCCCTGCAGCGCCCGATCTCCACGGAAACCGGCGAAAACACCGCGCGCTTTACGGTCGTGCGCGTACCTCCCGGCACCATGCCGGAAGGCCGCATCCAGTTTTGCCGGCACCACACCCCCGAGCTCGTCTGGCAGGAGCGCTGGATCACACATGCCAACGGCGCACGCGGCCTCGCGGCGGTGCTGCTGTGCGTTGAGAACGCTGACGAGGCAGCATGGCGTTACAGCCGGTTCTCCGGACGGCCGTACACATCCGAGGGCGGCGCACACCACATCGCGACCGCGCGTGGAAGCCTCTCTTTTGTGGAACCTGTCGCGTTGAAGCGCACGCTCGGGCTTACGCCGCCGGCGCTTCCCTGGATCGCCGGCTACGCCCTCGAGACACGCGACGTCGCCGCAACACGCGAATACATGCGGCGTTCCGGAAACGGCGGCGCGGACTTTGCTCGTGACCACGTGCTGGTTACGCTGCCCGAAGCGCTCGGCGGCGTCGTCATCTTCCAGCAGCCCGGCTGCGGGATGCTGCGGTTCGACTGAATTTGGGAACTCAGACGATGGACTGGAAAGACAACCTCATCACGGACGAAGCACGCCTCAAGGCGCTGCTTGCGGATACGAAGACGATCGCCGTGCTCGGCATCAAGACTGAAGCACAGTCGGGTCAGCCCGCTTTTTACGTCGCGAGCTATCTCCAGTCGTCAGGCTTCGATGTGATCCCCGTGCCGGTCTATTACCCCGACGTGACACAGATCCTGGGCCGTCCTGTATACCGCAAGGTTTCCGACATCCCGGGCAGCGTCGATATGGTGAACGTGTTCAGGCGCTCGGAAGACGTGCCGCCGCACGTCGACGACATCCTCGCCAAGAAGCCGAAATCGGTGTGGATGCAGCTCGGAATCCGCAATGACGCGGTCGCCGAGAAGCTCGCGCGCGCCGGCGTGAAAGTCGTGCAGGACCGCTGCCTGATGGTCGATCATCGTCGCCTGGCACGCTCGTAACCCGGCCTCGCGAACGCTCAGGGAAAGCGTTTCGGCGCCACGTATTTGTAATCCGCGCCGCCCAGAAAGCCCGATAAATACGCCGCGTGCCGCGGCGTATTTCGAACACAAAAAAATAGCCGGGCGCGACCCGGCTATGAATCCATGGCACAGCTTTGTCGTTGGAACTTTAGTACTGCGCCACCGAACAAGACTTTATTGCTGCTTTTCTCTCCCTGTCTCCCTCGCCTTGCTAAGCCTGTCCTCGTGTTACGTTGCGGCCCAGACGCAGAGTAAAAGAAAACGCTTTAAGTTGTATATATAAGCTGCTTTGCGAAAGGCATATGCGCCTCATGGTGTTGCTTTTTAGCAACACCGCTGCATCGCACCCCGGAACACTTTTTCGGAGGACATCTGATGAAGTGGCGCGCTTGGTTTGCAGAAGCGGCGAGAGCTACTGCCAGGTATTCCGGCCATCCGCTCGCGTTTACGTTTGCGCTGGGCATCGTGCTTCTCTGGGGGATCATATCAAGCTCGATGAGTTGGTACGCGCATCGCGTTCCGCGCACAACTCCGTCGTGTCTTTGGAGCGATTCTGTGTCGCTTCGTCCGCGGCTTCATCGTACACGTAGACAACGTTCACGCTGCGTACTAATCTCCGCGATGCGAGGCTGCGAGCCTCGTTTATCCAGCGGAGGTATGCATGGCTAAATACGGCAGGAAAGCGCAGCAGAAGGTGGAAAAGGCGATGCACGAGCGCAAGCGGGGAACGCTGAAAAGCGGCCGCTCGGGCAAGAAAGTGAAAAGCCGCAAGCAGGCGATCGCGATTGGACTGTCCGAAGCACGCCGGGAGGGCGGCAAGGTCCCGTCGAAGAAGTCGTCGAAAAAGAAATCGTCCCCGAGGAAGTCGCCCTCGAGGAAGTCAACATCCAGGAAGAGCAGCAGGAAATCTTCCGCCAGGAAAAAGTAGGTGAGCCGTCGTAGACGGACGCGCCGTGCCGGTCACCGCACGGCGCGCTGCGGCACAATCGGCAGTACAGCAAACGATCATGCCGCCGTTCGCCGAACCGGTCGCGTTTCGCGGCCCTCCCGATATTCCTTCGCGAACCACCGCCTCACGAAATAAATCAGCACGACGAACAGCAGCGCGACGCCGGCCACCAGCCAGTAGTTGATGCGCGAGGGATCCTCGAGCGCGGTGGCGAACTGGTCTCCGAAAACGGTGGTCGTGAGCGTCCCGGGCGCCATGCCAAGGATCGTCCCCACGACGTAGTGCCATACCTTGATGCGGATGGCACCGGCGATCATGCCTTCGATCGCGAACGGCGCGACGGGAATGATGCGCACGGCAAGGACGGCGAGCAAACCACGCCGCCGGAGAACATGGCTCATTTCATCGAGTTTGGCGCCAGCGAGGTGCCGTACCGTCCGTCGCGGCAGTATGCGGCCTGCGTAGTACGTCGAAAGCGCAGCCCCAACGATCCCCGTGATCGCGGTGGCGAACCCCAACCAGGGACCGAACGCGATCACCGCGAAGAGCGTGATGAGCGGCCGCGGAAACATGATGAAAGCCGCCGGCGAGTAGGCCGCAATCACGAGCAGCGGTGCCCACCAGATATGTCCCACCGAGCGGGCCCACTCGATCACACGCTCGGCGGTGATGATCTCTGCGAGCGGCGTGTAGCGCCAGGTCAGCGTGAGCGCGAAGACGACCACGGCAATGACGACAAGCTTGCCCCACGCGGGCCCGCTCTTGTGCGTGGGGTCAACGGGCGCGATGCCCTCGATCACGTGTTCCGGGGCGACGTGCTCGATGAACCTGTCGAGAGGCACCGAACCGCCCTGCGTGCGCATTTTGCCGGCCATGTCCTGTCACAGTAATTACGGCTTACCGCTGCAAAGCCCGTGCCGAAGGGAATGGGTTAGCATACCGTCCATTCGACGCGGAGCGCGCACGTGGCTAGTCAAAAAAAGAAGCCGATAAGGGTGGTCCACGCAATTTTTCCGGTGGCGCAGTTCGTCGTCGGGATTCTGTTCGCTGTCTGCGGCGTCGCGCTGATTGCCTTCTCGTGTATTCAACTCTGGGCCGGGCTCGCGCCCGGCGACATGCCGCTCAACGCGCGGCTCGATACCGTGCTGGAGAGCCTTGCGGTGATGACGGTGGCGCTGGCAGCGCTCGAGCTCGGGCAGACGATCATCGAGGAGGAAGTGCAGCGCGAAGTGCACATGAGCGCACCGACACGCGTGCGCCGTTTTCTTTCGCGCTTCATGGTGGTGCTCGTCGTCGCGCTGGCGATCGAGGCGCTCGTGCTCGTGTTTCGATACAGCCACGAAATGCCGGAAAACATGGCCTATGCGGCGCTCGTGGCTTTTGCCGCAGCCGCCCTGATGGTGGCATGGGGCGTTTTCATCCGCCTGAACCGCAGCGCGGAAGAGCTCGAGCCCGAAGCCATGCGGCAGGCGAAAGAAGAAGACCGGAAAATGCGGTAGCGGGCACATCTCTACTGCAATAGCCGCGCCGACACGCCCACGCGCGCCACGTGACGCGCGGATGGCATCGCGCTTGCTCGTTCGCTGCAATGACCCGAGAGCAGACCGTGGCTTTGCAGGACACCTTGCGCGCTTCGCGCACCAACTTCCTCTGGTGGCAGCACGGGATCGTCTACCAGATCTATCCGCTGTCCTTCTACGACAGCAACGGCGATGGCAAAGGCGATCTGAACGGTATTCGTCAGCGCCTCGATTACCTGACATGGCTCGGCGTGAACGCCATCTGGATCTCTCCGATCTACCCCTCGCCGATGGCCGACTTCGGCTATGACGTCTCGGATTACTGCAACATCGCACCGGCGTTCGGGACGCTCGAAGATTTCGATCGTCTGATCGAAGAAGTGCGGCGGCGAGGTTTGAAGCTGATCCTCGATTTCGTCCCGAACCACACATCCGACCAGCACCCATGGTTCCTGGAGAGTCGGTCCTCGCGCGATAACCCACGGCGCAACTGGTACATCTGGCGCGATCCCGCGCCAGGCGGCGGCCCGCCCAACAACTGGCTGAGCCAGTTCGGGGGATCCGGCTGGGAATGGGACGAGCGCACGGGGCAGTACTACTATCACGCATTTCTCAAAGCGCAACCCGATCTGAACTGGCGCAATCCCGAGGTGCGGGAAGCGATGTATAACGTGATCCGCTTCTGGCTCGAACACGGCGTGGACGGCTTCCGGATCGACGTGCTCTGGCATCTCATCAAAGACGATCAGTTCCGCGATAACCCGCCGAATCCGGGCTATCAGCCCGGTGACTCCGAGCACCGGCGTCTCCTCGAGCTGTACACCACCGACCGGCCCGAGATACATGAGCTCGTCGCCGAAATGCGGCAGGTCTTCGAAAGCTACGACGAGCGCGTCATGATCGGCGAGATCTACCTCCCCGTCGAACGCCTCGTCGCCTATTACGGGCTCGAGCGGCCCGGCGTGCATCTGCCGTTCAATTTCCAGCTCATACAAGCGCCCTGGAATGCATGCGAGATCGATCGCATGATCGTCGAATACGACAAGGCCGTCCCCGAGGAGGAGTGGCCGAACTGGGTGCTCGGGAATCACGATCAACACCGCATCGCCACGCGTATCGGCCCCGCGCAGGCACGCGTTGCGGCGATGCTGCTCCTCACGCTGCGCGGCACACCCACGCTGTACTACGGCGACGAGATCGGCATGGAGGATGTGCATATACCGCCTGACCGGATCCAGGACCCGTACGAGAAGAACCAGCCGGGACTCGGTCTCGGGCGCGACCCGCAACGCACTCCGATGCAGTGGGACGATT
>DASRIK010000651.1:0-3014 GCA_035650035.1 Burkholderiales bacterium
AATCCTCATAGGGGCTCATCGCCATCTGGAAAATCGCGACGGGCAGGCTTGCCATCGGCTCGTTGGGATTGACGCTCCAGAACTGATTGTTCAGCGAGGTGAAGAGCAGCGGCGCCGTCTCGCCGGAGATGCGCGCAATCGCGAGCAATGCGCCCGTCACGATGCCGGCTTGCGCGGCTTTCCAGGTCACGGATCGGATCACATGCGAACGCGTCGCACCGAGCGCGATCGCGGCTTCGCGGAGCGTGTTCGGGATGAGCAGCAGCATGTTCTCGGTCGTGCGCACGACCACCGGAATGACGATGACCGCAAGCGCCGCCGCGCCCGCGTACGCGGAGAAGTGCCCCATCGGCAGAACCATCACGTCGTAGATGAAGAGCCCGAGCACGATCGAGGGTGCGGACAAGAGGATGTCGGTGACGAAGCGCAGGAAGAACGCGAGTCGCGTATAGCGCCCGTATTCCGCGAGATAGGTCCCGGCGAGGATTCCGATGGGCGTCCCCACCGCCACCGCGATCGTGCCCATCAGGAAACTTCCGAAGATGGCATTGAGCAAACCACCCATTGCACCGGGCGGTGGCGTCGATTCGGTGAACATCGCAAGATCGATTCCGGAGAATCCTTCGTAGAGCAGCGTACCCAGGATCACGCCGAGCCAGCCAAGGCCGAACAGGGTGGCGACCACCGAGAGGCCCATGAAGATTCCGCTGCGGATGCGCCGGCGCAGATAGCGGCTGCCGTTCATGTGCGCTCCCCCGCGCGGCTCTCGAGGCGATAGAGCATGAACTGCGCTGCCGCCAGCACCAGGGACGTGACGAAGAACAGGATCAGGCCGAGTTCAACCAACGAAGCCGTGTACAGCTCGCCGAAGGCTTCGGTGAATTCGTTCGCGATCGCGGCCGAGATCGTCGTCCCCGGTGCGAACACCGAGGGGTCGATCCGGTGTGCATTGCCGATCACGAAGGTCACCGCCATCGTCTCGCCGAGCGCGCGACCGAGCGCGAGCATCACGCCGCCGACGACACCCGCGCGCGCATACGGAAGCACGACTTTCCATTGCACTTCCCAAACCGTCGCGCCCAATCCGTAAGCGGCTTCCTTCAGAACCGGCGGCACGGTGTCGAACACGTCGCGGGTGATCGCGGCCACAAAGGGGAGAGTCATGATCGCGAGGATGAGGCCCGCGGTGAACACGCCGATCCCATAGGGCGGCCCGGCAAACACGCTCGACAGCAGCGGAATATCGCCAAAGAGGGAAATCAGAAACGGCTGGAGCGTCGCCCGGAGGATCGGCGCGAGGACGAAGAGGCCCCAGATGCCGTAGATGATGCTGGGGATGCCTGCGAGCAGCTCAACGGCGATGCCGATCGGCCGGCGCAAGCCGCGTGGACAGAGCTCGGTCAAGAAAATGGCGATGCCGATTCCGATCGGCACCGAGATCAGCATCGCGATCAGCGAGGTCACCAGCGTGCCGTAGATGGGCGCCAGCGCACCGAAGCGCTCGGTCGCCGGGTTCCATGCCTCCGTGAAGAGGAAGCTCGCGCCGAACACGCGGATCGCCGGCCACGCGCCGTCGAACAGCGACCAGATGATGCCCGCGAACATCACCGCCACCAGCAGCGCGCAGGCGAGCGTCATGTTCTTGAACGTCCGCTCGGCCCGATAGGAACGGCGCAGGCGTGCGGAACTCAGCACGAGGGACACGTCCTCTTTCACCGTGAGATCGACCATGGAATGCTCGGATGGAAGGCCCAAGGCAACACAGGGCAACAGCGCCGTTACCGAAACACGGCCCCGCCGCCTGTCATATTCGCGAATCGCTACGCTTTTGCGAAGGCCTTAGGGCGCCGAACGGGCGCGGCACTACGCCCTCAGCTTCCCCCGGTCCAGCCCTGGACCTGGCTCCAGCTCGCGATGATCTTTTGCTTCACCGGCTCCGGGAACGCCACGAAGTCCAGATCGGCGGCCATCTGGTCGCCGTTCTTGAACGACCACTGGAAGAACTTCAGCGCTTCATTGGTGATGGCTGAATTCTGGGGCTGCTTGTGCACCAGGATGAAGGTCGCCCCCGCGATCGGCCACGACTCTGCGCCTGCCTGATCGGTCAGGATCGTGCCAAAGCCGTTCGCCGGATCCCAGGTCGCGCCGCTGGCCGCGGCCGCGAATGAGGTGGCAACCGGATTTACCGTCTTGCCGTCGCGGTTGATCATTCTCGTGAAGCCCAGCTTGTTCTGCTTGGCATAGGCGTATTCGACATAGCCGATGGAGCCCACCGTTTGGGCCACGTTTCCGGCAACGCCCTCGTTGCCCTTGGCGCCGATACCGACCGGCCAATCGACCGCAACCGCGGTGCCCGCGCGCTCTTTCCACTCGGGGCTCACCTTGGCGAGATAATTGGTGAAGATGAATGTCGTTCCCGAGGCGTCCGAACGATGCACGCTGATGATCGGCTGGTTCGGCAGGTTCACTTGCGGATTGAGTTTCTTGATCGCGGGGTCATTCCAATTCGCGACCGTGCCGAGATAGATCGCCGCAAGCGTCGGGCCATCGAGCACGACCGAACCGGGCGCGATGCCGCGCAGGTTCACGACCGGCACCACCCCGCCGATCACAGTTGGGAATTGGACGAGACCGAAGCGATTGAGCTCGGCCGTCGAGAGCGGCATGTCGGTCGCGCCGAACGTCACCGTCTTCGATTGGATCTGCTTGATTCCGCCGCCTGAGCCGATCGACTGATAATTCAGCGCGTTCCCCGTCGCGGTACGATAAGCCGCCGACCATTTCGAGTAAATCGGGAACGGAAACGTCGCACCGGCGCCCGAGATCGTAGCCGCCATCGCGGTGACGCCCATCGCGGCAAGTCCAGCCACGGCAAAAAGAAGACGGAGGGGGAATTTCATGGGTGACCTCTCGAGAATAGGCCTAACCGAATGTACGACCGCCGGACGCGTTCGTCCGGCAGCGCTGAACGATTAATGCCAGAACTCAAGGCAGGTGTGTCACACTTCGAAGAA
>DASRIK010000652.1:0-11012 GCA_035650035.1 Burkholderiales bacterium
TAAAGCTTTCCGTCCGGGCCGAACCGCATCACCCCACCGTCGTGGTTGCCGTTCTCGTTCGCGTTGTTCGTGCCGGAGTGTCCCGGCACCGGGACGTTGTCGGTCTGCCGCGCGCGGTACATGAGAACATTGCCGACGAACGACAGCGTGCTGCCGTTCCAGAAGAAACGATCGACGCGGTTGCCGAGGAGTGGCACGCTGGCCACGGCGTTGGTATCGGCCCCGGTGGTGCTTTCCGTCCAGCACACATAGACGATGCCATTGGAGACGAATGCAGGATCCAGCACGAGACTTAACAAGCCGCGTTCGGAATTGGAATTCACGGGGAGATCGAGCACGGGCGTCGCTTGAACGACACCGCCGATCACCCGTTTCACCTGGCCCGATGCCTTCTCCGGGACCAGCGCGTCATTCGTGCCGATGAACACGATACCGATCGGCTGACTCAGACCACTGACGAACGTGGTGACCTCCAGATTCGGATCCAGTATCGTTACCGGAATCGAGTCCGCTCGAGCAGGCCCGGCCAGTGCGCATACAACGGCGGTGACCGCGCCGATGAGCGATACCCATGGTGCGGTATCGCATTCAGGCGACGCCCTGTTTCTTTCCGACACGCAAGTCCTGCAACTCGCCAGCCAGTCGAACATGGACGTTTCTCCCGGAAATGAGTTGTGATCGTTTGCGCGGGCGCTGCATGCCGCCGTTTAGTCCGAACCCGTATCACGAAGCACGGACTGCGCCAATTCGCAGACGATCAACATAAACAGTGCTTTACTCGTATACGCGTGAAAGCGCAGGTAGGTGTCTGTAAATTGGTTCGACAGCTCAGCCCAACCCGCCAGCGTGTACCTGCGACGCGTACAGCTGCCGCACGGTGTCGATCGTGTCCGCTTCGTCCGGTCGCTTGTCCGGGCGGTAAGCTTTGACGCGTGCAAAACGCAGTGCGAGGCCGCCGGGGTATTGCGAGCTTTCCTGGATCTCGTTGAACGCGATCTCGACCACGATCTCGGGACGCAGCTGAACGACCCATCCGTCGTCCCCGGGCGTGAGCCTGAGCTTCTGAAATTCGGCGGTCTGCCATTCGAGCATCGCGTCCGTCAGCCCTTTGAATGTCTTCCCCAGCATGACGAATCCGCCCGTCGCCGCGTCGCGGGCACCGAGGTGCAGGTTGGACAGCCATCCGCTCCGCCGCCCATGGCCCCATTCAGCCGCGAGCACGACGAGGTCGAGCGTATTCGCGCGCTTTACTTTGATCCAGCTCGCGCCGCGCCGCCCGGCTTCGTAGGGCGCATCGAGCGCTTTCGCCACCACCCCTTCATGACCGCGGGAGAGCGCATCTTCGAAAAAAACCGCGGCCACGCGCCGGTCGGCCGTGACCACGCGCGGAATGATCGTCTCCTGGGGGAGCGCGCCCTGGAGCGCCGTGAAGCGCTCCTGAGCGGAACGATCGACGAGCGCCCCGTCCTCGAGCAGCAGGCAATCGAAGAAGAACACGGAAAGCGGAAGCTCGCGCCGCATCGTTTCCACCTCGAGCCTGCGGCCGAACCGGCGCATGGTCAGCTGGAACGACAGTGGTGAGCCGTCGGGCCGCAGCGCGATCGCTTCGCCATCGAGGATCAGCTTCGATCGCGGAGACCCGCGAACGATGTCCACGATCTCGGGCACGCGCTCGGTGACATCGTTCAGGTTGCGGGTATACACGCGCACGTCGTCGCCATTCCTGTGGATCTGCACACGTGCGCCGTCGAGCTTCCATTCGAAAGCCGCGGTGCCGAGCTGATCGAGCGCGTCGTCAGTCGATTCGGCGGATTGCGACAGCATCGGCAACACCGGCTGCATGAGCTTTATGGTGAAGCGCGAAAGCGCGGTTCTTCCCTCGGTGAGCGCGGCGCGCGCGACTTCGCCAAGGCCGCCGGCCGACATCGCTGCGCGCCTGACTTCCGCGACATCGATTTCGGCGGCTGCCGCAATCGCTTCCAGCATGAGACCCCTGAGGGCGCCCTGTCGAAGCTCGCCCACGAGCAGCCGCACGAGGAAATCCCGTTCCTCTGCGGTCGCGCGCGCGAAAAGCTGGCGGAGTCGCGCCGTGCGTCGCTCGTTGGAGCCTTTGCCTTTGATCTGCGCGATGTCCGTCAGCGCCGCGTCGATCTCGCCCAAGTCGAGCGAAGGTCCTGCTGCGGGCGGAACGTGCGCTGCCTGGAGCGACGCATAGCTCACGCCCACCTTGCCCTGGCACGTTTCGCCGCTGAGATACGCGATCGCAATCGGAATCTCGTGGGGCTCGACGATGCGCAGGCAGGCCGCGAGCTCGCGCGTTTTCTCGAGCCGGCTGGATGTCTCCGACACTTTTCGAGACGTTTCTACAACCTGCACGAGAAGCGTCATTTCTTTCTCGCAGGAAACCGGGGTCCGCGCCTACTGCAATCGCCGTTCCGCCCGGCGGTAGAATCGGGTGCCGCTACGCTCAAGCAGCGAGGCGGCCAACTCGATCACGCAGCACATCTTCGCGGAGTGAATATGAAGCTTTTGGGAGTCGATGCAAGTCCATACGTGCGCAAGGTGCGCGTGGTTCTCGAGGAGAAGCGCATTCCGTACGAATACGTCCGCGCGAGACCTTCGCTTCCGGGTTCACCCGTGCCTGACCACAACCCGCTTGCGAAAGTCCCCGTGCTCGTGACGGACAGCGGAAAGGCGATTTACGACTCGCCTGTGATCGTCGAGTACCTCGATGGACTGGTGCCGGAGCCGCGGCTCATTCCCGCCACCCTGGAAGAGCGCACGGACGTGAAGCGCTGGGAAGCTCTCGGCGATGGCGTCACCGATGCGGTCGTGCTCGTCTCGCACGATCGCGACAAAGTCCAGACGCCCGAGTGGCACCAGCGGCAGCGTCTGAAAATCGAACGCGGGCTTGCCGCAATGTCGAAAGAGCTGGGCGATCGCGAGTTCTGTTACGGACAACGGTTCAGCCTGGCGGATATTGCCGCGGCTTACGCGCTCGATTACATGGATCGCGTCCTGCCGGATGTCGCGTGGCGCAGCTCGCACCCGAACCTCGCGCGGCTTGCCGAGCGCCTGGCCCAACGCGAATCGTTCCGCAAGACCGTGCCGCAGACATGATCGCGGTGGGATGCACTAGGTGCACGCAAAACTTGCGCCGAGAGGCAAGTTGCATGGCCTAGTGCAGGTCGAGGGCGTGGCGCTTGAGTGCGTCGAGCCCGACGATCTCGAGCACTTTCTCGTTCGTCGCTTCCAGAACGACCTGCGGTGCCATGCCGGCTTTCCACGCTTCGATCCAGCGCAGCGCGTGAAGACACCAGCGATCGCCCGGCTTGAGGCCACGGAAGCGCATTTCGGGTCGGGGCGTGAGGAGATCGTTGCCGCGCTCCCGGGAGAATTGCAGGAACTCGGCCGTCACTTTCACGCAGATGAGGTGAGCGACGCCCGCTTCGCCATGCGTCGCGCAGCATCCGTCCCGGAAGAAACCTGTAAGCGGCGCGAAACTGCAGGACTGCAGCGGCCCGCCGAGCACGTTCTTTTCCTGGAATACCTTCTCGCTCACGCATCCATTCTAGCGAGTTGGCGCAATCGCGCGAGCAGCATGTTGCGCTATGCACATTGCATGCACAGGAACGATGCTTGCTACACCGGGCTGTCCAATTTTCAGGGAGACGCGACATGGCCGCCCGCAAGCAATCAAGCAGACGTTCGCAATCATCTTCGAGCAAGCGAAGCTCTTCGCGGTCGAGGAGCACGTCGTCGAGAAAAACCGCGCGTCAGCCTTCGGACGCAATCGCGCTCCTGAGAGCGGACCATCAGAGGGTGCAGCAACTCTTCGATCAGTTCGAGAAGACCCGCAGCGAAGACCGCAAAGCCGCGCTCGCCGAGCAGATCTGCAACGAGCTGACGATACACGCGCAGATCGAAGAGGAGATTTTCTACCCGGCCGCGCGGGAAGTCATACGCGAGGAGGACCTGCTCGACGAGGCGAAGGTCGAACACGACAGCGCGAAGCAGCTGATCGCCCAGATCGAAAGCGGAGGGCCGGGAGGCGAGCTTTTCGAAGCAAAGGTGAAAGTGCTGGGCGAGTACGTGAAGCACCACGTGAAGGAAGAGCAGAACGAGCTTTTCCCGCAGGTGCGCAAAACGAAGCTCGACCTGAAAGAGCTCGGCCAGCGCCTGCAGGAGCGCAAGATGGAGCTCATGGAAAGCAGCGGCGGGCGCGCTTCCGGTGCAGGCTCCCGTTCCGGCGCGCTGATCGGCAGCCGGAGCAGCACCCAGGCCGCGAAAACAGCAAAAGGCCGGGAGAAGGAAGGGATCGTGGCGGCGTTCACGCGCGGGCTCCGGCTCGGCCGCGAGTAGCGCTCCTTACCGGCGCTCGCGCCGGTGCAGGTTCTTGTCCACGATCGCGAGCAGGATCAGGCCGAAAACCGAGCACACGCAGCGCGTACGCAAAGCTGTAGCGCTCGTCTCGAATCTTCTCATCCCTGGGTCCCTATGACACGAACGAGCGTGACCGGGCGCTCGTTGTAGACGCGGATGAGGGTGCGCACGGCCGCATCGAGCTCGGGCGTTGCCGGCGCATATTGAAAGGCATCGCTCTCCCGCGCGGCGACGAGGCCACGCGACTGAAAATGCTGGAGATAGCACCGGGCCGCGGCTTCGGGTACGGCCGTCGGTCGCATCGCTTCGAGGATCGACCCGATGCTGTGCGCGCGGTCAGGCGCGGCCGCAAGCAGGAGCAGCAACTCCGCGGCGTCCAGCGTGGGTATCGTCTCCTGTATGAAGGACCGCAGCTCTTCCGAGAAATCAGGGTCCTTCATCGCCTCCGGACATACGCATCGATCCCTCCTCGTTCTTGTATGTAGTGGCCAGCCGTCGGCCACGAGCGCTGCTACAGGGACGACGGATTGTCAGCCCAGTGTTCGACCTGATCGGCTGGCGCGACGCTCACGCTTCCGCGCAGCCCGGTCTTCGCGGGACGCGTTGCGAGAACAGCCTGGAGCTTCTCGTAATCGACGGGCTTCACGAGATGGTAGTCAAACCCCGCGGACTGCGTCTGCTTCACGTCCGACGCGCGGCCGTAGCCGGTGATGGCAACGAGCAGCGTATCGGCGAATTCGTGCTGCGCCCGGAGCTGTTTTGCGACTTCGTAGCCGTTCATGCCCGGCATACCGATGTCGAGAAGAATAACGTCGGGCTTCTTGTCGCTCGCAACGCGCAAAGCGGCAGGCCCGGCATGCGCAACGTGCACCTCGTGACCCTGCAGCTCGAGCAGCAGCGTCATGCTGATCGCCGAGTCCTGATTGTCGTCGACCACCAATATCCGTAAAGGCGCCTGCTCGGTCTCCGCCCCCGATCCCGGTGCCACTGCGGTCGTGGGGGTGACCTCGCGCGTAGGCGCGGGCGCCACAGTGAACGTGAGCGCCTCGACCGGAAGGAGCGGCAATTTCACACTGAATATACTGCCGCGGTCCGGCCCGTCGCTGCATGCTTCGACGACGCCGCCATGCATTTCCACCAGCCCGCGCACGACGATGAGCCCGATGCCGAGGCCGCCGTGTGCGCCGCTATTCAGGCGCTCTTCGTGCGTCGAAGGCTCGAAGAGACGCGGTATGTCATCCGGCGCAATACCGCGGCCATTGTCTTTGACGCGGATGACGACGCGCTGGCCGGCGCCCTCGCCGGATTCCCGCTCGACGAGAAGGTCGATCCGCCCACCCTCATCGGTGTATTTCGCGGCGTTCGTCAGCAGATTGCTGATGACCTGGGTCAGCCTTACGGGGTCTCCCTCCACGTGGAGCGGAAGCTCCGGCAATGCGACCGTGAGCTGGTGCCGGCGCGCTTCGATGAGCGGCCGCGCGGTTTCCACCGCGAGCTGCGCGACCTCGCGGATTTCGACGGGCTCCTTTTGCAGGTTCAAATTGCCGCGCGTGATGCGGGAAACATCGAGAAGGTCCTCGATGAGCCGCGTGAGATGCCGGTTCTGCCGCGCGACGACGTCGCGAGCCCACTGCAGCTCGACGTCGTCGATGCTCTTCCGCTGCATGAGCTCGATGGAACCCTGTATAGCCGCGAGCGGATTCCTGAGCTCGTGCGAAAGCATGGCGAGGAAGTCGTCCTTGCGCCGGTCGGCGGCTTCGAGCGCTTCCTGTGCCTTCACGCGCTCGGCGATCTCCGCCTGCAGCGTGCGGTTCGCCTGCGCGAGCTCCGCGTTCGCCTGCGCAAGCGTTGCGTTGAGCGCTTCGAGCTCACGCGCTTTTTCGGCCTGCAAGGCGGCATTCGCCTCGGCCAGACTTTTGTTGAGGCGCTCGAGCTCGCGGCGTTGCCGGTAGAGCTCGACGAGAACCTGCACCTTGCCTCTCAGGATCTCGGGCACGACCGGGACGTATACGTAATCGACCGCGCCGAGCTCGTAGCCTTTCAGGCGGTCGAGGTCGGTTACGTGCACGGCCGTGACGAAAATGATCGGCGTCTTCTCGAAACGCGGATGCTGGTGAATCAGGGCCGCCGTCTCGAAACCGTCCATGCCCGGCATGTTGATGTCGAGCAGGATAGCGGCGTAGTCGCCTTCCATCAGACGGGCGAGCGCTTCCGTGCCTGAGCGTGCGTGCACCAGGTTTTGCCCGAGCACGCTCAAGATCGCGTCGTAGCTCATCAGCCGCGCCGGCTGATCGTCGACAAGAAGGATGTTGACCTTGTCTTCGCCGTTGCCGGCGAGTGCTTTACCTGTCACTAGTTAACCCTCGCGGTGCGTCCGCGACGTCCCCTGCGTCATCGGTCAGCCCTTCTATCTGTGCAGCCAGATTCTAAGCAACGACAGAAGCTGCTCTGTATTGACGGGTTTCGCAATGTAATCCGAAGCGCCCGCTTCGAGGCACTTCTCCCGGTCGCCTTTCATCGCTTTCGCCGTGAGCGCGATGATCGGCAGCCTGCGGAACCGCGGATCCCGACGTATACGGCGCATCGTCTCGTAGCCGTCCATCTCCGGCATCATGATATCCATGAGCACGAGCGAGATGTCGGACGTGTCGTCGACGAGGTCGATCGCTTCTTCGCCCGACCCCGCGGAGACCGTCTGCATCTGGTGGCGCTCGAGGAGACTCGTCAGCGCAAAAATATTGCGTACGTCGTCGTCCACGACCAGCACTTTCTTCCCGATCAGCGCCTCGTCGCTCTGGTTCAGGCTTTCGAGCATGCGCTGCTTCGAGGGCGGCAGATCGGCCACGACGCGATGCAGGAAAAGGGCCGTCTCGTCGAGCAGGCGCTCGGGCGACTGCACCCCTTTCAGCACGATACTCTTCGCCATCTTGCGAAGCTGCGTCTCTTCGTCCTGCGTGAGCTCACGGCCGGTAAACACCACGATCGGTATCTCGCGCAGCTCAGGTTCTTTCTGCACTTCAGTCAGCAACTCGAACCCGGACATGTCCGGCAGCCGCAGGTCGAGCACCACGCAGTCGTATTCGCGTTCGTGCATGGCCGCAAGCGCCTCGTGGCCGGTTCCAACGGCCGTGATGTTCACGTCGTCGTGGGCGATCAGCTCCTGGATGCTCATGCGCTCGGCCGGATCGTCCTCGACGACGAGAAGCTGCCGCCGCCTCGGCTCCGCAAAGCGCCGGATACGGTCGAACGCCGCTTCGATGGTGTCGGTGGTGAGCGGTTTGTTGAGATAAGCGAACGCGCCACGCTCGAGGCCGTGCTGACGCTCCTCTTCGACCGTGCAGATCTGTACGGGAATGTGCCGCGTTGCAGGATCCTGTTTCAACTGAGAGAGCACGGTCCAGCCCAGCATGTCCGGGAGGAAGATATCCAGTGACACGGCGGTGGGCATGTACTTCCGCGCGAGCGTAAGCGCTTCGGCACCCCGCATCGCAACGATCGCCTTGAAACCATGATCGCGCGCCAGCGCGAGAAGCGTCCGCGCGTAGTGCGGATCGTCCTCCGCGATGAGCAGCACCGGGTCGCCCGGCTGTATGTCGTCCCGGTCGTCGGGAATCTCCTCGACGCGCGGCGCCGGCAGCACGATGGGCTGGAACGGGCTCGACGATTCCGCGCTCGCCGGTGTGGCGACTTTCCCCGAGGCCGGGCCCACGTACTTCACCGGCAGATAAAGGGTGAACGTGCTGCCCATGCCCGGCACTGACGAGAGCCTGATCTCGCCTCCCAGCAGGCTCGCCAGCTCCCGACTGATCGCGAGACCCAGTCCCGTTCCGCCATACTTGCGGGACGTGCCGGCATCGGCCTGCTGGAACGCTTCGAAAATGATCTTCTGCTTCTCGGGCGGAATACCGATACCGCTGTCGGTCACCGCAAAGCGCACGACGGTGTCGGCTTTCGACAGCACGGGATGATCGGGCGACCAGCCCGACGTTGCGGGTGCGACCTCGAGCCGCACGCCGCCCTGATCCGTGAACTTGAAAGCGTTCGAAAGCAGATTCTTCAGCACCTGCAGGAGGCGCTTCGGATCCGTGGTCAGGTGCGAGGTGAGGAGGCTCGCGTCGAACTCGTTGTTGAACACGAGCTTGCGCGCTTCGGCCACGTGGCCGAAGTTGCGCTGCACCAGATCTCGCAGTTGCGAAAACGGCAGCTCCTCGCACTCCACCGTGACCGTTCCGGATTCGATCTTCGAGAGGTCGAGAATGTCGCTGATCAGGTTGAGAAGGTCGGTGCCTGCGCCGTGGATCGTCTGCGCGAACTCGACCTGTCGGCCGCTGAGATTACCCTCGGAATTCTCCGCGAGCTGCTGCCCCAGGATCAGGATCGAATTGAGCGGCGTGCGCAGCTCGTGCGACATGTTCGCCAGGAACTCGGATTTGTAACGCGATGTGAGCGCGAGCTCCGCGGCTTTTTCTTCCACCGCGCGCCGCGCCTGTTCGATCTCCTGGTTCTTGCGTTCCACCTCGGCGTTCTGTGCGGCGAGCAGGCGCGCTTTCTGCGCGAGCTCGTCGTTCGTCTGCTGCAGCTCTTTCTGCTGCGCCTGCAGCTCGGCCGCGAGCTCCTGCGATTGCTTGAGCAGGCCTTCGGTCCTCATCGTCGCTTCGATCGTGTTCAGCACGATACCGATCGAGCCCGTCAGCTGCTCGAGGAACGCGAGGTGAGATGCCGTGAATTCGGTGAGCGACGCGAGCTCGATCACCGCTTTCACCTCGCCTTCGAACAGCACCGGCAGCACGATCACGTTGCGCGGACGCGCGGTCAGGAGTCCCGTCGCGATCTGGATCGAGCCGGACGGGATATCCGAGAGCATGAGGCGCTGCTTCTCCACGGCGCACTGGCCCACGAGGCCTTCGCCGATACGGTAGCGGCGCGATATGCCGCCGTCGTACGTATCCGCGTAGCCGGCGAGCTGCTTCAGGTAATGGTCCGCGCCTTCGGCATCCATGATGTACATGACGCCCTGGTGCGCGTTCACGAGCGGCACCAGCTCGGAGAGCAGCATCTGCGCCACGGTGAAGAGGTCGCGCTGACCCTGCATCATCCGGCTGAACTTCGCGAGGTTGGTCTTCAGCCAGTCCTGCTCGGTGTTCCGGTCAGTCGTCGCCCGGAGGTTACCGATCATTGCGTTGATGTAGTCCTTGAGCTCGGCCACCTCGCCGGAAGCGTCGACCTGGATGTAGCGTGTCAGGTCGCCTTTCGTCACCGCGGTCGCGACCTCCGCAATCGCGCGCACCTGAGTCGTCAGGTTCGCGGCGAGCAGGTTCACGTTCGCGGTCAGGTCTTTCCATGTACCTGCGGCGCCCGGCACGTTCGCCTGGCCGCCGAGGCGGCCTTCCACGCCGACCTCCCGCGCCACCGTCGTCACCTGTTCGGCGAACGTCGCCAGCGTGTCGGTCATGCTGTTGATCGTGTCCGCGAGCGCCGCGACCTCACCTTTCGATTCCACGGTGAGCTTCTGACGCAGATCGCCGTTCGCGACCGCCGTCACCACTTTCACGATACCGCGCACCTGGTTCGTCAGGTTCGCCGCCATGACGTTCACGTTGTCGGTCAGATCTTTCCACGTGCCCGCGACACCCGGCACCTGCGCCTGCCCGCCCAACTTACCTTCCGTTCCCACCTCGCGCGCAACGCGCGTTACTTCCGACGCAAACGAGTTCAACTGGTCCACCATCGTATTGATGGTTTCTTTCAGTTGCAGAATCTCGCCTTTCACGTCCACGGTGATCTTGCGCGACAAGTCGCCTCGCGCGACGGCGGTCGTCACCTCCGCGATGTTCCGCACCTGCGCGGTGAGGTTACCCGCCATCCAGTTCACGTTGTCCGTCAAGTCCTTCCAGGTTCCAGCAACACCCGGCACCTGGGCCTGACCGCCGAGCTTGCCTTCGGTGCCCACCTCACGCGCGACGCGCGAGACCTCGCCCGCAAACGAGTTCAACTGGTCCACCATCGTGTTGATGGTCTCTTTCAGCTGAAGAATCTCGCCGCGCACGTCCACCGTGATCTTGCGCGACAGGTCGCCGGTCGCGATCGCGGTTGCCACCTCCGCGATGTTCCGCACCTGTGCCGTCAGGTTGCCCGCCATCGAGTTCACGTTGTCGGTCAGGTCTTTCCAGGTGCCCGCAACACCCGGCACCTGCGCCTGGCCGCCGAGCTTTCCTTCGGTGCCCACCTCGCGCGCGACCCGCGTCACCTCGGACGCGAAAGCGTTCAGCTGGTCCACCATCGTGTTGAGCGTGTTCTTGAGCTCGAGAATCTCGCCTTTCACGTCCACCGTGATCTTGCGCGACAAGTCGCCGCGCGCGACGGCGGTAGCCACCTCGGCGATGTTCCGCACCTGGGCGGTCAGGTTGCCCGCCATCCAGTTCACGTTGTCGGTCAGGTCTTTCCACGTGCCCGCGACGCCGCGCACCTGCGCCTGTCCGCCGAGCTTGCCCTCCGTGCCGACCTCGCGCGCCACCCGCGAGACTTCGCCTGCAAAGCCGTTCAGCTGATCGACCATCGTGTTGATGGTGCTTTTCAGTTCGAGCACCTCGCCCTTCACGTCGACGGTAATCTTCTTGGAAAGGTCGCCA
>DASRIK010000653.1:0-3856 GCA_035650035.1 Burkholderiales bacterium
CTGCGTGAGGAGGGATTCGCGCCACCAGACTAGTTTTTCGAGCCTTTTTCCACGCCCGCCTGTTGAGGTTGCGGCATACACGCAAGGTTTTATACTCAGCCGGACGAGCCTGTCGCGAACCCCGCCTGTCGAGCCTAAGGACTAGCGCCAG
Source organism: Burkholderiales bacterium (assembly GCA_035650035.1). Taxonomy (GTDB): domain Bacteria; phylum Pseudomonadota; class Gammaproteobacteria; order Burkholderiales; family SG8-41; genus JAQGMV01. Next base: position 152 of record DASRIK010000653.1, read on the forward strand.
CGGTCGCCTCGAGCCGCGAACACGCGGAACGCTGTTGTCCTTTGGATGCGATCGATCACTTCGTTCGGAAACGCGGCATAGCCGACAAGATCGCCGAGGCATAGATACTCGGCGCAGCAGGGAGCGCACGATGAATATCCTTCGACTGCTGCTGCAGCGTACGCAACCGCCGGAAGTCGACCTGCTCCGCACGTACGATGCCATCGTCATTGGTTCGGGTGCCGCCGGTGGCATGGCCGCGCACGTGATGACGTCGCAGGGCATGCAGGTGCTGATGCTCGAAGCCGGCAAGAAGCTCGAGATCGACAAAGAGCTGAAATCGATGGAATGGCCGTTCGACCACCCCCGCAGAGGTGGGATGCCACCCGGACATCACCCGCTGTCGCTCAACGAGTACACGATTCGCCAGCCCCCATATGCAGACAACGTAAAGGCCGAGAAGGTCTACTCGTACGTGCAGGGCTGGAACGGTGCCGACTACTCCAAGAACATCGTGGTGAATGAAAAAGAGCATCCGTACACGGGCACGAATTACGCCTGGGTACGCGCTCGCTGTCTGGGGGGCAAGACGAACATCTGGGGCCGCCTTGCGCTGCGCTTGTCTGACTACGACTTCAAGGCAAAGAGCCGCGACGGTTACGGTGATGACTGGCCCATTTCGTACAAGGACATCGAACCCTACTACGATCGCGTGGACGAGTATCTCGGCATCTCGGGCGTGAAAGAAAACCTGCCGTACTTGCCGGACGGGCACTTTCAGCGGCCGACGCGCCTGACGAGCGCCGAGCTGACGCTCCGCAACTCGCTCCAGAAGATGAACCGGATTTTGACCCCCTATCGTGCCGGCGTCACGACCGACGGGCTGAAGCACAACAAGTACCGCAGCCGCTGTTTCGGTCGCGGTGCGTGCAACCGGCGCGTCGGAGGCTGCGACATCCACGCGGCGTTCGACTCTCCGACCGGTTTGATCTACCCGGCGATGGACACCGGTAACCTGACGCTTCGCACGAATGCGATCGCGCGCGAGATTCTCGTCGACAAGAACACCGGCAAAGCCCGGGGTGTCTCCTTCGTCGACGCCGAGTCGGGCCGCACGTACGAGGCCAAGGCGCAGGTCGTCGTTCTCGCAGCGTCGACGCTCGAATCCGCTCGCCTGCTGCTCTTGTCGAAGTCCGGAACGCACCCGAATGGTCTCGGCAACTCGAGCAATCACGTCGGACACAATTTCTGCGAGCACGTGATGGGTCCGGGCGTGACAGGGCTTGTGAAGGAACGCATCGGTAAGCCGAGGACGCTGGACGATGGACGGCCGGGCGGCTTCTACATTCCACGATTTCGAAACCTCACGGACAAGCACCCGAGATTCATCCGAGCCTATGGCTTCGAGGGCAGCTCGGGCACGCAGATGTTTCCTGGCAACGCCACCGACACTCCAGGGTTCGGCGCAGGCTACAAGAAGACCGTGCGCGACTACGCCGGCGCCTTCATCAGCATGGGGGGCTTCGGTGAGGTGCTCGCGCGCTACGAGAATCAGGTGGACCTCGATCCCGTCCGTCGGGACAAGTGGGGCATTCCCGTCGTGCGGTTCAACTACAGGTTTGGCGACAACGAAAAGAAGATGTGCGAGGACATGGCCGACACCGCTCGGGACATGTTCGAGCAGGCGGGATTCGAGATCGTGGGCGTGGATCGAAACGTCCTTACCGAAGGATGGTCCATCCACGAGCTCGGAACTGCACGGATGGGGAATGACAAGAAGACGTCAGTGCTCAACCAATTCCAGCAATCGCACGACGCGAAGAACCTGTTCGTCGTCGATGGCAGCAGCCACGTGAGCGCGTCCTGCCAGAACCCGACGTGGACGATCATGGCGCTCGCCTGGCGTTCGTGTGACTACCTCGTGTCGGAGTTCCGGAAGGGGAACCTCTGATGGACAAGCACGACCGATCGGCAGATTCGACGCCGGCCGACATGACCCGGCGCGACGTTATGAAGCTCGGTGCCGCCGCGACACTGGCGGCGTCGCTCGGCGTGACCGACAGTGCAGCGGCGGAGATGCAAACCGGCGTCGCGACCGCCGCGAGCTCGGGAGCGAAGTTCTTCACGCCGCCGGAATATGCGCTCGTCGAGGAGTTGAGCGAGATGATCGTTCCGGCCGACGAGCATTCTCCCGGAGCGAGGGCGGCCAAGGTCGCCGCCTATATCGACGGGCGGCTCGCCGAAGCCTGGGAACCGGCCGATAGAACGACATGGCGCGATGGATTGGCACTCGTCGACCAACTCTCCCGCGACACGAGCGGCAAGCCGTTTCTGGAATCATCTCCGGCCGAGCGGCTTTCGCTGCTGACGCGAATCGCCCAGAACGAGCAGAAGCCCCAGAAGCCAGAGGAACACTTTTTCGTCGAGCTGAAGGGGCGCGTGGTCCACGCGTACTACACGTCGGAGATCGGCATCAAGCAGGATCTCGAATACAAAGGCAACACCTATCTCGCCGAGTTCGTCGGCGTTGATCTGCGCTAGGCTCGCCTCCCATGCATTCGCGTCGCGAATTTCTCGGTGCTCTCGTCACCGGCGTTGCCACATCCGCCGTCTTTCCCGCGCTCTCCAGCGCTCAGCCCGGGATCCAGACCGCGCTCAACGGGCCGGTTGGACTGCAGCTGTGGAGCTTGCGTGAGTACTTGCCCAAGGATCTCGAAGGCACGCTTGCGAAGGTCCGAGCGATGGGCTTCCGCGAGGTCGAAGGGGCCGGGCTCTGGGGCCGCAGCTCCAGGGGTTCCGGAGAGCCCTCGATGCAGCGGGGTTACGTTGCCAATCCGCTCACATGAGCTTTGAACGGTTGCGCGACGATGCGGGCGGCGCGTTCGAGGAAGTGAAGGCCGTCGGCGCGACGTGGGTCGTGTGTCCGTGGATTCCGCACGGCGACGCCTTCACGCGCGACGATACGCTGAAAGCCGCTGAGGCGTTCAACAGGTTCGGCACCGCGGCAGCCGATGCGGGTCTGCGCTTCGCCTATCATTGTCACGGCTACGAGTTCATACCGTCCACTGAAGGCACGTTGTTCGACACCTCGGCGCGTGCGACCGATCCGGCGCGCGTCATGTTTCAGATTGACGTCTTTCACGCGCTGTTTGGCGGAGCGGAGCCGTCCGCTCTCATCAAGAAGTACAGCGGCAGAGTACCGAGCCTGCACTTGAAGGACTTGAAAAAGGGCGTTCCAGTCAAGGCCGGAACGGCGATTGGTCCTCCCGAAGCGGATGTGCCCGTCGGCACGGGCCAAGTGGACATGCTGTCGGTATTGCGCGCGGCGGTGCCTGCCGGGACGTCGCTGTACTACGTAGAGGATGAGAGCGCCGATCCTTGGGGTCACATCCCGCAGAGCCTGCGCTATCTCGAGAGCTTCAAACGCTGACTCGACGCAAACGGGATCGACGAGTGTGTGGAAGGTTACGGCTACCAGAACGCCGTTACTTGCGCTCCACGATCCAGATATCCGCTTCCGCGCGCGCCGCGCCGTAGTAGATCGTTCGGTTGTCGGGGCTGATCGCGAACATCTCGCTGATTGACGGAGCAGGCAGCTGCACCTCGACCGCAGTGCGTTTCTTTGTCACGCGGTCCACGATGACGAGGGCGCGACCGTTGTCGGTGAAGTACGCGATGCGGCGACCGTCCGCCAGCCACTTCGCCGCGTACGTCTGATCATCGGAG
>DASRIK010000654.1:0-3489 GCA_035650035.1 Burkholderiales bacterium
TGATGTCGACGCCGAGCAGCTTCGACGCGGCGATCATGTCCGCGCCCTGCGTCCACAAAGCCGTCGCCGAGCCCTGCCAGCTGTCGCCGCCATCGAGCAGGAGCGAATGCGGCCGCTGCGCACGTACGTGCTCGACCAGGGTCTTCAAATGCGCGAAGCCGCCGAGCCGGCCGTAAATGCGTGCGGCGGGAACGAAGTCGATGTGCGTGTAGGCGTGCGCGAGCGCCGTGCCGGGCGCGACACCGAAGTGTTTGAGCAGCGCCTCGCCCACGAGGTGAGGGGGGCGCCCGCGCGCGTCAGCCACTCCGATGTTCGTGTCGGGCTCGCGGAAGTGTACGGGCAATAGCTGCCCATGGCAGTCGGTGAAATGCAGCAGCGTCACCTTGCCTGCTGCAGGCGGAAGCCGATAGAGCGACTCGGCGCTTTGCGTGGCCGCACGTTCGGCAGCATGCACCGGAAAGCCGGCCGTAACGGCTACCGCCAGCGCTTCGAGGAATTCTCTGCGCGTCATGGCCGACGCCGCGTGAGGTGAGCGAGCGTCTTACTTACCGTTGAGTGGCGACTGCGGGTCTACAAGGTACGCAACGAGGTGCACGATCTGCTCGGGCGTAAGGTGGCCCGTGGCACCGAGCCGTGGCATCTTGGAGCAGGGGAAGTAAGTCCACGCGTTATAGATCTTCTCGTACGTAAACTTCGCTACCTCCTCCGAATTTCCGCGTTTCGCGCCATATCCCGTCAGGCTCGGTCCGACATTACCGACGTTGATTTCACCGGGCGCGAGCGCGTGGCAGTTCTGGCAGAGCCCGCCGTTTCCCTTTCGGGTTTCGAGCTGGCCGCGCTGAATGCGGTCGCCGGCACCATCGTGCGCGAGCTTCTCGCCGGCCTTCCAGTCGCCGATCAGCTTGCCGGACGCGGGATACCTGATCGAGGCGCGGGCAAGCTGTACGACTTCGGCAGCCTCTTCCTGCGTAAGTTTGGTCTCCCCGATCTTGCTGCAGAGCTGCTGTGATTTGTCCTGGGAGAGACGCCGGAGCATACCCGGGGCAGGCGCGGAGAAGTCGTGGCTTACCATTTTCTCGGCGGCCTCGCGCGTGCTGGCCGGGTCCGGATAAGTGGCGCAGCCCAAGATCGTGGATGCCGCGGCGCAGGCAAGTGTCCATTTCATGTGATTTTTCATGCGAGGCCGCTTCTCAGCGCTTGAAACCCGGTACTCGAACCACTGCACCGTTGCCCTGGCGGTGAAGGTAGGTGGTCAGTGCGATCGAAACGTCGGACGCGTATCCGAGCTCCGGCAGGCGCATTTGCCAGAAGCAGTCGTAGAGGCGCCATTGCATGGTCCGTACCACGAAATGCGCGCCGCGATACGCGGGCCAGCTCGAGGCGACCTCCTGAATCTGCTTTTTGTCGGTCATGTCGACGAGGTCCTGCAGCCGGATGCGCTTCTCGGGTTCCCCGTGACAGGTGACACACGCGAAGTCCGTCTGGCCGCTGCGCCGGTGGAACAGATACTCGCCCGCCTTGTACATCTCGCGCTCTTTCGGGTGGGTGAGCGACACGTTCACCTTCATGCCGTTCGATCTGGAGGTGATGTAGAGCGCGAGCGCCTCGATATCGGATCCGTTGCTCAGCGGCGGACTGATTGCGGTCCTGACCAGTTCCTCGCGCTTGAATCCCTGCAGTTCCACCATGCAGGTGAGCAGCCTCGACTCGAGGTCCTGCACCTTGTCGGTATCGGGAAAGTAGCGAGGCAAACGCACGGCTGCGCCTTCGAGCTTGCCCGGCCCGAGCCCAAAATCGCACTGCTCGAGGGATGCTTTTTTCGGACCGCGTTTCTCGTGGAAAAGCTGCTTGCCGCGGTCTATCCAGAGCTCGCCGGGATTGTCCTCGGCGAGCATCCTGCGGCCGAGCGCAAGGCCATCGCCGGAGTTCTGCGCGCCGAGCGGCGACGCAATGAAAAGCAGTGCGAGTGCGAGGCTGCGCCCGCGCATGGCAATCCTCCTCGTTACTTGCAAGCTGCCGGCTCAGGAAGCCGCGACGACCGTCGCTTCGTCCGTGCGCTTGTCGCCTTTGTTGTCCGTCCAGGTGACCGTGATCTTGTCGCCTGGTTTCGCGCCCTTCACGCGCAGGCCGAGGAACGGGTCGCGCGACACAGCCTGGCTCCACTGCGCGTCGAGCACCGTGCGACCGTTGTGGGTGACCAGGACGCTCTGTATGAAATGCACGGGCACGATCTCGCCCTTCGCATCCTTGCGCTGCCCGGTTTCCATCGGGTGCCGCATCAGGATGCGAACGTCTGCCACGTCGCCCTGGACCGTGGCCCGTATTCTCATCGGCTCAGACATGTTCCTCGTTCCTGTACTCGCAACCGTGCGGGCTTCAGCCGCAACCGCCCACGGTCACCTTGACTTCCTTCGATGCCGTGTAGAACCGGCCGTCCGCCGCTTTTACGACCGCACGCACGTGCGAAGTCTGCCCCAGCTTGATGCGCACCGACGCGTACGGTTCCGCGCCGTTCGCCACGTCGAATGTCGCGGCGAGAGGAAACGGATTCTTCTCTGCGATGATCGAAATGCTTTGAGTGTTCGGAACGCGGCTCGTCACGGCGATAGGGACCACCGCACCGTTTTCGGCGATGTCCGGAGCCGTGATCGCGATATCCTTACTCTCGATCAAGTTTGCGGCCCCCAGGTTCTTGACGGCATCGGTGGTCGCTTTCGCTTCGAAACCCTGTTTGTTCCAGCTCGCGGCCGTTGCGTGCAGCGGTAACAGACCGGCCGCCGCGGCCGTGCTGCCAGCCCATGCGAGCAGCGTTCTTCTCCTGCGATTCATGCTTGGGGTGCCTCTCGACGTCAGGCGCTCCGGCGTCACTCGGAACGCTTTAGATTCAGTGGATTACGGGGCCAATTAGCGCGCGTATGCTAGCTAAGTTCCTGCGCCGTGTCCATGAAGCCTGGGTTATTAGCTTAGAGCCGGACGGGCTCGGGGCCCCGCGTCCAGCGCCCTGATCTGCCCCCGCTTTTTTCCAGCAGCCCGATATCTTCCATGCGCATTCCGCGGTCCACCGCTTTGCACATGTCGTAAATGGTGAGGAGCCCGGCCGCGACGGCCGTTAAAGCCTCCATCTCGACACCGGTCCTGCCCACCGTTTCGACGGTCACGACGCATTCCACCGCCGGACCTTCTTCGATAAGCGTGAAGTCCACAGCGACCTTTGTAAGCGCCAGCGGGTGACAGAGCGGGATCAGGTCGGAAGTGCGTTTGGCGGCCTGGATCGAAGCGATACGGGCGATACCGAGCACGTCGCCTTTCTTGGCCGTGCCGTTCGCGATACGCTGGAGCGTGTCCGCAAGCATGGTGATGCGCCCCGAGGCCCGAGCGACGCGGTGCGTCTCGACCTTGGAGCCGACATCGACCATCACCGCCTGCCCTGCGCGGTCGAAGTGCGAAAGCTTTTTTGCCCGCATTTATCAGGAACTTGCGTGTAGACAG
>DASRIK010000655.1:0-10230 GCA_035650035.1 Burkholderiales bacterium
ACGCTTCTTCAGGCGTCGGCAGCATGCAGCACCTCGGCGGCGAGCTCCTCAATCGACTTGCCGGTGTGGAGCTGAACCACGTCCCGTATAAAGGCGGGCCGCCGGGGCTCATCGACGTTCTTGGCGGACGCGTTCCGGCCATCCTCTCGGGCACGCAAGGTGCGCTGCCTTACATCAAGGCCGGAAAGCTGCGAGCGCTTGCCGTGACGACGCCAAAGCGCTTTCCCACGCTTCCCGACCTGCCGACGGTCGCGGAAGCCCTCAATCTGCCGCGCTACGAAGCGACAAACTGGCAAGGGCTGCTTTTCCCGGCGGGCACGCCCAGGCCGATCGCCGATCGCATCGCGAGTGAAGTAGCGAAGATACTCGCGTCGAGCGATACGCGCTCGCGACTCGATACGCTTGGCTACGAACCCATTGGGAACACGCCGGCGCAAATGGCGACGGTGATGGTTGCGGAGAAGAAGCGATGGACAGAAATCATCAAAGCGGCTGGCATCACCGCAGACTAAGGGGAATACAGGGACAGACCACTAAGCAGCGCTCGTTAGTGGTCCGTCCCCTAATGGGGGTGCTGACGGGCGCGCTCCTCGCCGCGCTCGCGCCGCTCGCCTCCGCTCAGGTGTGGCCGACCAAACCCGTGCGCATGGTCGTCAACTTCGCGGCAGGCGGCTCCACCGATGTGATCGCCCGGTCGATGTCGTCGAAGCTGAGCGAGACGCTCGGCCAGCAGGTGGTGGTCGATAACCGCGTCGGAGCGGGCGGCAATATCGGGCTCGAGCTCGTGGCGAAGGCCGCACCCGACGGATACACGCTGCTGCATTCTGCCGACGGCACGATCCTCATCAATCCGCACATCTACAAAATGAACGTGGACGTCGCGAAGGATTTCGATCCGGTCGCGCCGACGGCGAAATCCGGCTTGTTCTTCGTCGTTCGCCCGGGCCTGCCCGTCAAAACCCTCGCAGAATTCGTCGCCTACGCGCGTGCGAATCCGGGCAAGCTGAATTACGGTTCGGCAGGCAACGGTACGTTGCAGCACATCGCCGCCGAGATGCTGATGCGCGCCGCGAACATCAAAGTGACCCATGTCGCGTACAAAGGATCGCAGCAGGCGCTCGTCGATCTGCTCGGAGGCCAGATCGACTTCACTTTCGATCTCGGCGCTGCGATTCCGCACATCAAGACGGAGAAAGTGCGCCTCCTCGCGGTGCCAGGCGCCGCGCGCTCACCTTTTTTCCCGGATACGCCGACGATGGCAGAAGCCGGAACGAACGTGGACATCACCTGGATGTCCGGCGTGTATGCGCCGGCCGGCACGCCGCGCGAGATCGTCACGAGGCTCAATCGCGAGATCGGACGCGTCATGCAGCTTCCGGAAACGCGGACGCTGTTGACGAGCATGGCTGCGGAGCCGGTTGCCGCGATGACGCCGGAGGCTTTTGCAGCACACCAGCAGCGAGCGAGGGACCGCTTCGGTGTGGTCGTGCGCGACGCGAACATCCGCGTCAATTAGTCGATGCCAACGAGAAAGCAGCCCGCGCCGAAAGGCTACCGCCAGACCGGATCGGTCATCGTCGATCCCGGCGGCTCGTGGGGCGCCTTGCTCGAAGCGGGAAGTCTCGTCCGTTTCATCGATCTCGAAGGCCAGCAGGCAGTCGACTTTCTTTGCTACAACGCGCGTGACACGCGCGACCGCTACAACGCGGCGAATACCATGAAGATGTCCGAGAACGTCTATATCAACGCCGGCACGGTTCTTTACGGCGAATACGCGACCAGGCTCATGAGAATCGCGGACTCGAGCTGCCGCCAGCACGACACGATCGGCGGCTGCTGCAGCGTCGAGATGAACCTGCTGAGATACGGCCGGCGGACGCATAGCTGCCGCGCGAATTTCATCCACGAGCTTTCGAAGTTCGGTATGGGCGAAGCGGACATCGTCGCGAACGTGAACTTCTTCATGAGCGTGCCGGTGAAGGGCAACGGACACATGACGATCTCGGAGAGCCCGTCGAAGCCGGGGGACTTCGTCGACGTGGAAGCGCTTGCCGACGTCATCGCGGTCATTTCGAACTGCCCGCAAAAATACAACCCGGCGTCCGGCTATAACCCCACGCCGATCCGGATCGAAACCTACGCGCGATCCCGCACCCGTCGCGCCTGAAGAAAGGAAAGCAATGCCTGTCACACGCGGCAATCCGCCGGGACTGAAAAACGTCCGGGCAACCGTTTACAACCACTACGTGCGCGTTGACCAGCCGAAGAGCCTCATCTTTGTCTCGGGCCAGGTCTCGCGCGACGAGGAGGGCAACCAGGTCGGACAGGGCAGCATGCTCGAGCAGACGCGGCAGTGCCTGCGCAACGTTCAGAGGAATCTCGAGGCGGCGGGCGCGTCGTTGGCGGACGTGGTCTGGACGACGGTCTATACGACGGACATTCGCGAGTTCAGGCAGATCGTCGCGGCGCGCGAGGAATTCTTCAAGACCCATCTGCCGACGAGCACGATGGTCGAGGTCGCCCACCTTGCCGATCCCGGGCTGCTGGTCGAGATCACCGTTATCGCAGCGCTTTAGCTGTCTGCGAAACCACCCCCACCCCTACCTTTCCCCTGAAAGGGAAGGAGAGACTATGGCTTGGGTATCCGCAGCGTCTTGCTGATCATCAGCGACCCGGAGAGCACGAAAAGCAGCACCAGCGGGTGCAAGGTCCACGGCCCGGGCGTCCACTCACCCCAGTAGAGATTTGGCCCCAGCCGGCCCTGCCAGGCCGCGAACGCGAGCACGCCCGTGAGGACGACGCTCGTCGGGATGGGCGTGCCCTCGAAATATCGCACCTTGTCTCCGCCGCCGGAGAGCTGCTCGGCGGTCACGTTGTAGCGCGCAAGCCGGCTTACGCCGCAGCAGACGAAATAGATGAGCGCGACGGCGTCCCAACCGCCGCGCATGCCCGCGGCGAATGCCAGAGTCGCCGGTGCGACGCCGAACGAGATCACGTCGGCAAGCGAATCGAGCTCCCGGCCGAGCGCGGAGTGCGTCTGACGCCAGCGGGCGATCCGGCCGTCGAAAACGTCGAAGATGAACGCCGCCGGAGCCATCGCCGCAGCGGCGAAGAAGTGCGTAAGCGAGTTGCTGGTCACGTAGAGCATTGCGAGGAACACGGCGGCGACGCCGCATGCGGCGTTCGCCAGAGTGAAAAAGTCCGCGAGATGAAACCCGCGGATCATCGAGAAGTGCCGGGGCGGCGTGACGGACATATGGGTTCGAGTATAACCGCCATTTTTTGTTGTCCGATCGACGACAGTCGGGTATGCGCCTTGCACCCGTGCCGGAATGCGATCGATGCTGTGCTACGGAAGGCTCTTCTGCGCGGCCGTATTATCCGCGCTGACGCTGTTCGCGCCCGCGACGAGGGCCGCAGCGCCGGACCTCGACGTCAAAGTACAGATGGTGGGCGATGAGATCCGGTCCCAGGTATCTCTCTTCGTGCGTGCGTCACGGCAACACGTGTGGGAGGTGCTGACCGATTTCGAGCGCGCGCCGCAGTTCACCCCGGACCTGCAGGTGAGCAAAGTCATCTCGCGCTCCGGTGACACCCTGCGCGTCTTCCAGAGGGCACGCGTGCGTTTCGGACCTTTCGCCGTGCCTATCGAGACGGTGAGGGATATCCGCCTGTCCGCCCCGGAACGCGCCGAAGCGCGTCTCGTGCGCGGCTCGATGGAGAAGTTCGAGTCGGTCACCGAGCTCATTCCCGAATCGGGCGGAACGCGCCTCGTCTTCCGTTCGCACGCCGTCCCCGGCTCCGCGCTTGCCCAGCTCGCGGGCGAATCGCTGGTGAAGCGCGAAACCGAGGAACATTTCAGACATCTGCGGGCGGAGATCCTGAGGCGCGAGCAGCTCGCGTCCCGCCAATAACACACGATCAACGATTCACCGCGACCGGCGCTGCCGGCGGCAACGGCTCCGGCACGCGGTTGCTGACCGCCGGGATGCTCCGCAAGTACGTGTATACGGCTTCGAGATCCTCGTCGGTCATGTGCTTGTACATCGGGATCGGCATCGGCGGCAGGATCTGGCGGCCACGTCCCATGTGACGCCCGCTGCGGATCGTGTCCACGAAATTTCGAAGCGTCCATTTCCCCAGGCCCGTTTCCTGATCCGGCGTGAGATTCGCGGTGAAGCTGACGCCCCAGGGTCCGGACCACGCGGTGTTCGTGGCCGTGGCCGCAACGAGCCAGGGTCCCTGCGGGGCAGGGGCCGGCGGTAAGGCGAACGACTCGGGATGTCCCGACAGCATGCGCGACATGTCAGGCGCCGGGCCGGTCGGGCCCATTTTCCAGGGCGTGTGACAGTCGTTACAGCCGGCGATCGTCACCAGGTACTTGCCCCGCGCGGCCTTGTCGGTTTGCGGTCCCGCCGGTGTTTCGGCTGCGCCTACGGGCAGCGCGATGGCTGCGCACGTCACTGCGGCGGCACTCAACCGCGCGAACCGCACGGAGAAGGGCTTCAACACGGATGCACTCATTTTTCTGACTCCTTGGGTGATTGCAGGCTGTGATCGATCCAGCGCTCGATGAGCGCCAGGGCTTCTGAATCGGCGATGTCGGTGCCGAGCGGCGGCATCTGCACGCGCGGATCGCGTGACCGCATACGGAACGGCAGCACGCTCGACTGGGATGATCCGGGGACGACGATGTGCGCCGCGGTTGCTACGCCCGGCGCACGGAATCTCGATGCGGCCCCGAGCGAGCGCAGGACGTCCGCCGCGCTGTTCGGCTCGACTGCGCTTTGGGTGAGCAGCACGCCGACGGGCACGGACGCTCCGACTGCATCGGGTTTCCCGTGGCAGTGGCCGCAGTTGCCGTGCAGGTAACCGAGCGCGGCGCGCTCGACCGCGGTCGCGGCGGCGATGCGCGGCGGTTGCTCCAGCAGACGCGGCGGCAGGTTTCGCAGCCAGCCGCGCGCGGCGAGCGCCCGCAGGTCGACGCCGCTCGCCGGCTCCGCATGCGGCGCGAGCGGGTCGCGATCCGGGGAAAGCTGAAGCGCGCTGAATCCGAGCACCGGAACCGGCGCACCGTCATGGCAGGCCAGGCAATCGTACCGGGAAGGAATCGTATAGCGCCGCTCCGAGGTGACGTTGAGCACTAGGCCGTCGGCGGATGCGAGTGTTGCGTCCGTGCCCGCTTCGTCCCACACATAGGCTGCAAAACGCCATGAGCCGTCCTGAAGACGTTCGATGAGCCGCGTTTCGACGCGGCGTCCGACCGAGAACTCCTTCCAGAGGCGCGTGCCGCGCGGAAACTCCCATGCATCGGGGCGCGAAGCATCGATGGAGGTGCCGGGCGGCAATGCGATCCACCGCCGCTTCGTTGCGCCGTCGGACCAGAGCGGGTATTGCGGCGAGAAGGCGAGAACACCCGGTGCGATCTGCGTCGTCGAACCTGGCGCGTAAAGCCCCGTATCGCGTAGCCGCTCGGGCAGCGCATTCGCTGCGCCCTGGGCAAGAACATGAGGAACCGGAACCAGGCTGCCTGCGCAGAGCGCCGCGGCAAGCAGGGCTTTCAGGCTATGCATAACGCACTTTGGCTTCGTCATCGTCGGCGTCGACCGGTTCGATCGAATGGCGACGAGTCTAGGGAGCGCGCGTAACCGCTGAATTTCACGGCTGAAGAGTTTTGTTTCAGCGGTGTTTCAGTCGGCCTAGTGCGGCGCTCTTGCGCCGGCGATCACGCCGGCCGCCTCCAGCTTTGCGATTTCGTCCTGCGGCAGCCCGAGCACTTCGCGCAGCACCTCGTGTGTATGTTGCCCATGCACCGGCGACGGCGTCGGCGGGCGCGCGGGCGTTGCGGACAGACGGACCGGACTCCTGACGACGCGCACCGTTCCCACCGATGGATGGTCGACCGCCGGCAGCGATTCACGCGCTTTCACCTGCGGGTGCTCGACCACCTGCCCGATGTCGTTAATCGCGCCGACGGGAATGTCGTTCGCGAGCAGCAGCCCTTCCCATTCCTCGTAGGTGCGCGTGAGAAAAATCTCCTGGAGCCGCGGGATGAGCGTATCGCGATGCTTGCTGCGCAACACCGTGTTGCTGTAGCGGGGATCGTGGAGGAGCTCCGGGGCGCCCATTACCGGACAGAACTTGCGCCAGAGCTTTTCGCCGGCGATCGCGAGCGCGAGATCGCGCGTTTTCGTGTGGAACGTCTGGTACGGCACGACGACGGAGTACGCAGTGCCCATCGGGCGCGGGACCTGCCCGTCGGCGAAGTAGTTCGCGATCGCCGTGCCGAGCAGCGCGAGCTGGCCTTCCATCATCGAGATGTCGATTTGCTGGCCCGCACCGGTCTTCTCTTTCACGCGCAGCGCGAGCATCACGGCGTACGCACAATAAAGGCCCGCCGTCATGTCCGCGATCGACACGCCGGCTCGCGTTCCGGTCGTGCCAGGCTCACCCGTGACGCTGATCATGCCGCTTTCGGCCTGCAGAATGAGATCGAGCGCGGCACGCTCGCGGTAAGGCCCGTCCTGGCCGAAACCGGAGACCGAAGCGTAGATGATGGCGGGATTGCGCCGGCGCGCGGCCTCATAGTCGAGACCGAGACGTTTCAGCGCGTCGACGCGGTAGTTCTCCAGCACGACATCGCATTTCTCCACGAGCCGGAAGAACAACTCCTTGCCCTCGGGCTTTTTCAGATCGACGACGATGCCGCGCTTCCCGCGGTGAAGGCTTACGAAATATGCCGTCTCACCACCCGGCAGCGGTGCACCCCAACCGCGTGCGATGTCGCCGTGCCCGGGCGGCTCGAGCTTGATCACCTGAGCGCCGAAATCCGCGAGCATCGTAGAGCAGAACGGGCCGGCGAGCGCGTGCGTGAGGTCGAGAACCTTGACGTCTTCGAGAGGGAGTTGCATGGACAACCTGCGGTAAAGACAACGCGCGCGATTGTCTCACGTTGCGAGAGCGGCGCTACGGACGCTGCGCAGGGCGTCGGCTATCCTCGAAGAACTCGCGCCACAGGAATTCCTCGAGCCCCGAGCTGTCGCGTGGACGCGCGGAGAGCGTCACGTGCCGGTTCAGTCTGTGCGACTCCCACACGAAATCGCCCTCTTCGTGCTCGCGTATGATCGCGATCATCCTGCGGATCACCGCGACGCGAATATCGCTTTCGCTGCCTTTGCGTACGTCGATCGTCTGCCTCGTGTCGCGGCGGATGTCCTTGTTCCATCCGAAAAACATGAATTCCGCGTAGTCGTAGCTCATCCGCGTGATCTGAAATACGCCGCCGCCTCTACGCGTGTCGGAACCGAAGGTGGGCTTGCGATCGAGACCCAGATTCAGGGCCGCAAGGCGATTCGCGCGCGCATTCTCGTCTTCCGCGCGGGGCGCGGGTGGAGCCTCGTTGGCGGGCGCCGGCGCGCTCGTCTCCCCGCGCGCATGCCGGCGAGCTTCCACGTAGGCGGCAAGATCCCCTGCGGGTGAAGGCGCCGGGCTCGCGCTCGCAGGCGGGACGGGCGTGCGCGGTTCACTGGGCGGCAGCGCCGCAGCGCCTTCTTTTCGCGCAATCACCGGCGGCGGCGTCGCCGGTCGCTCCGCTCTTTTTCGGGGCGGCTGCGACGGCGCGGGCGCGAGCGCCTGGGCCCGTGGCGGGGTGGCGGGTGCGCTCGGGCGTGGCCGCGGCGGCGGCGTTTCCGGCGGCATCAACTGGACGATCAATGGCCCGCCGCTTTTATCGATTTCCGGCGAGAGGGACAGATCGAGATCGACCGGCGGCAGCTTCCAGACCGTGGCGATATGCACGAGCACCGAAATCGCGAGAGCGATCAGGATTCTCCGCGTCGGGTCGATATTCAGTCGCGGCGCACGCGCCATCTCGGGGGGCCGGCCCACGATGCAGCCGGAAGGGGAGGGTGAGGGGGGTGTTTCCAGATATTGAGATGGCCTTCAGGCCATGAGTTCCGCGAACACAGGCGCCCGGCTCGGGACTGCGCTCACGGCGTACATGCTAGCAGTGACGCTGATCGTTACGCTCATGGTCGCAGCCTTCCGAGGGCCGACGGTGAGATAATACGGGGATGAACAAATCGCAACCGAACTCGCCACGCGCCCGGCTGCAGGCGCTCCGGGCCATCCCGGAAAAGGATCGAACCGACGCGGAATGGGATGAAATGAACGAGCTGGAAATCATGCTCGCGGCGGAAAACCGCCATCCTGGACCGGGTCAGGGGCAGGGACAGGGGCAGGGGCAGCGGCCGAAAGGCATCGCCCCCGCACCTCACAACAAAGGCCCCGTCGGAGCGCACGGCAACCAGCCTCAGCGCAAATTCCACAAGCGGCCACGCCGCCGCAAGGGCGGGCCGGGTCAGGGTCCGGGTCCGGGACCGAACGGTTGACGCTACTGCCGCGCTAAGGCGTAATCAGACGCCAGAGCGACGTCACTTCTGCGGACCGGGCGGCGTGTAGCGGATCGCTCGGATCCAGTGCTTTGGGGTGCTGCGGCCGTGTGTCCAGGCGCCCGACCACCGCGAGGCCGGCCTCGTCGATGAAACGCAGAAGCGCTTCGCGCGAGCGCAGTCCGAGGTGCTCGGCAATATCGGAGAGCACCAGCCACGCTTCGCCGCCCGGCGCGAGGTGTTCACCGGCACCCGCGAGAAAGCCGCGCAGCATGCGGCTGTCGGGGTCGTAGATCGCCTGCTCCATCGACGAGCTTGGCCGCGTCGGTATCCACGGCGGGTTGCAGACGAGGAGCGGCGCGCGGCCGGCGGGATAGAGGTCCGCCTGCACGACCTCGACTTTGTCGTCGAGTCCGAGACGCTCGATGTTTTCCCGCGCGCACTCGAGGGCGCGAGGATCGTTTTCTGTCGCCACGACGTGCTGGAGGCCCCTGCGCGCGAGCACCGCAGCGAGCACGCCGGTGCCGGTGCCGATGTCGTACGCGAGCGTGGTCGCCGGCAGCGGCGCCTCGGCGACGAGCCTCACGTACTCCTGCCTGACCGGCGCGAAGACGCCGTAGTGCGGATGCACACGCGCGCCGAGCGACTCCACCTCGATGCCCTTCTTGCGCCATTCGTGCGCGCCGATCGCACCGAGCAGCTCGCGTAACGAGCGCAATGAGGGTCCGTCTGCCGGCCCAAACGCCTCGAGGCATGCCTGTCGCACATCAGGTGCGCGCCGCAGCGGAATGGCGTAGTCGGTCTCGAACGGCAGCAGCAGCATGCCCAGCGTGTGGGCGCGCTGGGCCTGGCGCTGCCTGTTCAGATGAAATGTTTCCCGGGTCGATGCCGAGGATTTATACGGCTTGCGGTCGAGGCGATGGGCGAGCGCGTTCAGAATCTGCCGCGCGTTGTGATAGTCGCCGCGCCACAGTATGGCGGTCCCCTCGGATGCGAGCCGGTATGCGGCGTCGGCGCGGATGTCGTCTTTCGCGACGATCACGCGCTTCGGCGGTGGTGCGCCGTTTTCCGAAAGCCACCGGGCATAGCGCACCTCGCCACCCTCGGTCCAGCTGACATCGAACGGTTTGTTGGCGCCTCCGGAAGGCTCGATTACCATCTCCATAAGAGTGCCCCATCATGTTAGGCACTCTGAACAGCGCCTGGAGCATACGACGAATGGACACGCACGTCTCTCACGAGCACCACGGCAACCGCGTCGAAGACTTCCGGCTCATCACCGGGACCGGAAAATACGCGGCGGACTGGAACGTACCGGGCCAGCTGTACGGACATTTCGTGCGGGCCGACCGGGCGCATGCGGAGATCGTGTCGCTCGACACGAGCCGGGCACTGCAACACTCCGGCGTGAAGCAGATCTTCACAGGCGAGGATGCACTGCGCGCCGGCTATACGAAAGCACCGCACTCACTCACGTTTCCGGGGCGCAACGGCATGAAAGCACGCGCGCCCGATCGCCCCGTGCTGGCAGTCGGCAAGGTGCGTTTCGTCGGAGAGGCCATCGCACTGGTCGTCGCGGATACCGCTGCGGCCGCGGAAGAAGCGGCGGAAGCGGTCGAAGTCGAATATCGCGATCTGCCGTGTGTCGTCGGACCTGAGGAAGCGCTGCAGCCGGGCGCACCGCAGATTCACGGGAACGTCCCCGGCAATCTCGCGTTCGAAGCGGAAGCAGGCAATGCGCAGCAGGTGGACGAGGCGATCGCGAAAGCGGCACACGTGACGCGGTTGAAGGTCGTGTCCACGCGTGTCGCGCCAAACCCGATGGAGCCCCGTGCGTGCC
>DASRIK010000656.1:0-8826 GCA_035650035.1 Burkholderiales bacterium
GGTCCGCCGGGCGGCACGAATTTCTCGTTCGGCGGCGCGCGCACCGGACTGGGCGGGTCCGCCGCTGCGACCACCGGCCTGTTTGGGCAACTGGTCGCCTGGAACGGCGCAGCGTTCGGCAACGCGTTGACCCGCGCGGCCGACCCCAACGTGCTCTACGTCGTGATGGCGGGCGCCAATGATCTGCGCGACTTCCGCAGCGGCGCAGGCGGCGCGATCTCGCCGTTAGCGGCGGCAACTAACGTCGTAACTGCGGTGGGTCTGCTCGCGCAGGCCGGCGCCCGGCACTTCCTGGTCTCGAATCTACCCGACCTCGGCAGGACACCGGAGGCCATCGGGCTCGGATTAGTTCCCGAATCGACCGCGGCGACGCTCGCGTTCAATGCCGCTCTGGCCGCGGCGACCGGACTTCTGGACGCGCAATTCCTCGCCACCACCGGCATCGATCTGGATATCGCTCGCCTGGACTTCTTTGCCCTCAGCGAAGCGATCTACGACGACGCCGTCAACCATGGCGGCACAAACTTCGGCATTACCAACGTGACAACGCCGTGCATCGCACCCATCGCTCCCGGTGCGTACTTCTTTCCAGGTTCGATCGACATCAACTGTGCGATTTCGGCATTCTCCGACCCGCTGCATCCCTCGGCGGCGATGCATCAGTTGATCGGCCAACTCGCGGTGCTCACGGTGACCGCGGTGCCCGAACCCGGCTCGCTCGCGCTTCTCGGCGTTGGCATCGCAGGACTTGCCGCCACGCGTCGCCGCAAGCAATAAGCCTATCTGTTCTGACACCAGCCCCGCTCAGGCGGGGCTCTTGTTATCGCGCAGTTCGTGCGTCTGATCGTATTGCAGGTCCACAGCCGTTCGGCCTGTCGAAGCACGAGCGGCAGTCAGGACTTCGGCTTCGCGACAGCGTCGCTCGCAATGACCAAGGGTCATCGCGAGACCCCAGTAGCCGTGGCGATCTCGTGGCGCACGACGCGCCGTTATCATTTCGGGGCGACGACGCCAAGCTCCACCAGGATCGTACTGAGCAGCTTGTACTCCGCGTCGAGATGCCTGCGCGTCTCTGCGCTTCCCCTGAAATCCTCGTTCCAGGCGTTCTTCTCGAGGTCCTGCTTCCATTCGTCCGCTTCGACGACTTTGGCGAACGCCTGCTCCCAGAACGCGATCTGTGCCGGCGTGATGCCACGCGGGCCGAGAAAACCGCGCCAGCTGTAATACACCGCGTCGATTCCGTTCTCGCGCAGCGTCGTCGTCTGCGCGTACGCGCCGGGCTGGCGGTCGCGCGCGCTGATCCCGAGCGCGCGTGCTTTGCCGCTCGTCAAATGCGGCAGGATCGTGCCGGGCGTGCCGACGAGCACATCGACGTGCCCGCCCAGCATCGCGGTCGCGGCGGCATTGCCCGAATTGAAGATCACTGTCTTCAGCGCCTTGGGATCGACACCCGCGGATTTTGCGATCATTCCGATCACGACGTGGTTCTGATTTCCGGGCGACGTGCCGAAGCCGAAGGTAACGGACACCGGATCTTTCTTGAGCCGCGCGGTGAGGTCTTTTGCCGAAGCGAGCGGCGAGCCGGGTAGTACCGACACGACGACATATTCCCGGAGAAGAATGTTGAGCGGTGTGAAATCACGATACGAAAGCGGGCTCACGCCGACGATCTGATTGGTGAGCAGGTTCGTTCCCATCGTACCGAGGATGTGAGCATCACCCGCGTGCTGCGATACATACGTGAAAGCGACGGTGCCACCGCCACCCGTGCGGTTCGATACGTTGACGGGCGGCATGCCGGGAAAAGCCTGCAGGTACTTCTGCACCACGCGGGCGCCGCGGTCGGCGGAACCGCCCGCGCCGGCGGAGCTCACGATTTCGACATGCTTTTGCGGCTTCCATGTCTGGGCCGCGGCTTCCTGTTGCAGCAGAATCGAAGCCGCCGCCAGCACGCACTGTATCAGCAGCGCGGCGCCGAAGAATCCTGCATGCATAGCTCTCTCCTCCTCTTGTTGAGAGCGTTATCCTACAACCAAGGTGCGCCATTCCGGCGAACGCCAGTATCCCCTTCCCGCTCAGGGGGAAGGTAGGATGGGGGTGGTTCTAAAATGGGTCCCGGATCAATTCCGGGATGACGATATGAAAAAAATAGCCGTTCTCGGTGCAGGTGCGATGGGCAGCAGCGTGAGCGCGGATCTCACGCGCGCGAGATACGACGTCACCGTCATCGATCAGTGGCCGGCGCAGGTCGAAGCGCTGAAAACGAAAGGGCTGCGTATCGAGATGACCGACGGCGTCGTCGAGACACCGATCAATGCCATGCACCTCTGCGATCTCGCTTCGTCGAACGTCGAATTCGACATCGTTTTCCTCACTGTCAAATCCAACGACCACCGCTGGATGAGCGAGCTCATCAAGCCATACCTCAAGCCGGACGGCGTGCTCACGGCCATTCAGAACGGGATGAACGACGACTCGATCGCGTCCATCGTCGGCCGCGAGCGTGTCGTGGGATGCGTGGTGGAGCTCTCGGCCGAGATTTTCACGCCAGGCCTCGTGAAGCGTAACACCACGCACAAAACTACCTGGCTCGCGATCGGCGAGCTCGACGGCTACTACACGCCCCGCGTGAAAGAGCTCGAATCGATCCTGAAGCACGTCGGGCGGTGCGACGTCACGAACAACATCTATGGAGCGAAGTGGACCAAGCTCATCGCAAATACGATGACGATGGGCCCGTTCGGCCTCCTCGGCCTCGGAAACAAGGATGCGTCAGCTCTGCCGGGCATGTTCGAAATCTCGGTGGCGCTCGGCAAGGAGTCGCTCGCCGTCGGCAAGGCGCTGGGATACCGCATCGAACCCATATTCGGGTTACGGGCGGACGAATTCGCGGGCTCGGACGAAGAGAATCTGGTGGTCGCGATGAAGAAGCTCCTCACGCACATCACGAACGGGCGTACCGCGCCGATTCACGATCACATCAAAGGCCGCAGGAGCGAGATGGAGTGGATACCCGGTGTCGTTTCACGCAAAGGCAGGGAGCTCGGCATTCCGACGCCGTGCAACGACGCCGTAGTCGAAATCGACCGCCGGATCAATCGCCGTGAGATTCAGATGCGGCCCGAGAATCTCGAATTGCTGAAAGCTATTTCTTCTCGGCCGGGATCGCCGTCGCCGGACCCATCCCCCACACCTGCGAAGAAGCGGCCGTTCTCGTGATAATGAGGACGGCTCATGTTGCCGGGGCAGCCATTCGATACGGACGACGTAGGGCCCGGATTTATTAGCGTTCGGGTTACCGTCGTCATACCAGCTCCCCCTGGAAAAGCTGCGTTCCGCCCGCGCGGGCGGTAGAATCCCAGCGCCGCGTGCAGGAGTCAACATCGTGCTCTACAAATCGCAGTTCTGGCTACTTACGATACTGGCGGCACTCGCCGCCGTGTTTTCGATCGCCAACATGGTGCTCCACCCGAGCAATCGGTCCATGCAGATCGAAGTAAGCGGGCGCCAGCAGTACATCCAGCAAAGCATTCAGCTGCAGGTGCTCTACAACGAGATGGTCAGGGCGATCGCCGATCTCGCTGTCAAACACAGGGACCCCGAGCTCGTGACGCTTCTGAGGGCCCAGGGCATCGGGATAGCCGGCACGCCGCCCGGCTCGCCCGCGGCTGCACCGACAGAAGGCGCCAAGTGATGGCTGCGGACCATTTTGAACCGGCACCGGCGCGCGGGCAGCGGTGGTCCGTCTTCGTACCCCTGTTGTTGCTCTGTCTGACATATCTCGCCTGGACGGTGTTCCAGACCACCCAGCTCGTCATCGAACGCAATGCGCTGCGGACCCTGCACGCGAATCAGGACAAACAGGTGCAGGAGTCGAAAAAGCTGCGCGAGCGGCTCGACTCGTTCTCGAAGGATACGCAGCTCCTCGCCAACCGTGGCAATCGAGGTGCGTTGCTGATCGTCGAGGAGTTGCGCAGGCGCGGCATTACGATCAGCACGGAATCGGCGGCACCGTCAGCGGCTCCCGACGCCACGGCGCCTGCACCAGCCACGCCAGCGCCGGCAGGTAAATAACCCCCTCCAGGTGCCGCGCAGGCATCAGGGTGCGTCGTGGACGCACCCACTTCATTGCTCGAGCTTGAAGCCGCTTTCGTTGATGACTTTGGTCCAGCGCGCCGTCTCGTCGGTGAGCCACTTGCGCGTTTCCTGAGGGCTGTTGCCCATGGGCGTCGTCCCCTGCGAATTCAGAAACGTGATCACGTCCGGCAGTTTGAGAATGCGCGCGATTTCCGCGTTCAACTTCGCGACGAGCTCCGGCGGTGTGCGCGCGGGCGCGAGTATGCCCTGCCAGGATCCGGTGACGAAACCCGGAAAAGTCTCTCCCACTGTCGGCACCTTCGGGTGGGTGGGCAGTCGTTTTTCACTCGATATCGCGATCAGCTTGAGCCGGCCGGCGTTCACGTGCGGCAGTGACTGCAGCATGCCCAGGAACATGACATCGCCCTCGCCCGCCATCATCGCTGCGACGGAGCTCGCACCGCCTTTGGTCGGCACGTAAACCCAATTGATTCCGGCACGCTGCGCGAAACTGAGTCCGGCGAGATGCGGCGCGCCGCCGAGGCCGGTCGGATAGTTGAGCTTGCCCGGACGCGCCTTGGCGTAAGCGATCAGTTCTTCCGGGGTCGAGACCGGCAGCTTCATGGTCGTCATCAGCATGTGCGGCGAGTACGAAACGGTCGTGACCGGTGAGAAATCCTTCAGCACGTGGAACGGCAGCTTGGCATACAGAATGGAGTTGCTCACCGCGTTGCCGATATCCGTGAGCACGAAGGTGTGAGCGTCGGGCGTCGCACGAGCGCCGAGCTCGAGGCCGATGTTGCCGTTCGCGCCGGTGCGATTGTCGACGATCACCTGCTGTTTCCAGTTTTCGGTGAGCTTGCTGCCGATCAGGCGCGCGAGTATGTCGGAAGTGCCACCCGGGGGATACGGGATGATGATACGGAGAGGTCGCGCGGGATAGCTTTCAACCGCGGTGGCCGGAGTGGCTTGCGAAGTTGCAGCCGCAACGATTCCGTGGAATGGGGCGAGCGTGCACACTGCGACCAGAACCAATGCGAATAGCTTCATCATCTCCTCCTGTTCCGCGGGTTTCGGCATTCCGGACTCGGATCCGGAATTTCATGTAACTAATCAATACGGATGTTCGCTTCCTTCGCAAGCTTCGCTTTTTTATCGAACTCCGCTTTCACGTACGCGGCGAACTCCTCGGGCGAAGCGCTCGACTTCAGCTCGACGCCACGCTCGATGAACCGGTCGCGTACCTTCGGTGCAGCGACCGCTTTCGCAACTTCCTGCTGCAAGCGCACCCGTATGTCGCGCGGGGTCGCAGCCGGCGCCATGAGCCCGTTGAACGTGATGTCCTCGAAGCCTTTGACGCCCGCTTCGTCTATCGTAGGCAGAGTCGGGAACAATGGCGAGCGAACGCGGCTGCTCACTGCGAGCCCCCGAAGCCTGCCCGCCTTGATGTACGGCTCCGACGTGCTCACCTGATCGAACATGAGCATCACCTGCCCGCCGATGACATCCACGATCGCCTGCGAGTTGCCTTTATACGGCACATGGAGCATCTTGATCCCGACCTGCCGGCTGAAGAGCTCGGTCGCCATGTGGCCCGTTCCACCCGGCCCCGACGTGGCATAAGTAAGCTCGCCGGGGCGTGCTTTCGCGAGCGCAACGAGCTCTTTAACCGTTTTCACCGGCAGCGCAGGGTTCACCACCAGAACCTGCGGCACGAGGCACGTCAGCGTGACCGCGCTGAAATCCCTGAAGGGTTCGTATCCGGGATTGCTCACGATCGACGGCACGGTCGCAAACGTATTGGCGACCGCGAGGAACGTGTAACCGTCGGCCGGCGCTTTCGCGACGAATTGCGTTCCGACGAGACTGCTCGCGCCCGGACGGTTTTCGATGATCACCTGCTGGCCGATGTTTTCCGACATCTGCTGCGCAAGCGCGCGGGCGACGAGATCAACGTTCCCGCCGGGGGCGAGCGGCACGATGATGCGCAGCGGCTTGGCCGGATAGCCTGCGGGAGCTTGAGCGTACGCGGCTGTTACACACAATGCCGCAATCGCGGCAGCGATCCCTGAGATCGAAGCAAAGCTCATTCGCCCCTCCTTGGCCCTTCAATTGTTGCACAACCGGCAGAACCTCAAGTACACGAACTCGGCCGGACGCACAGTGGCAACTCCAACATTGCGAATGAGCCTGCCGTTCCCGATGTCGTCCTGAGTCATCGTGGTACGGTCGCAGCGCACGAAGATCGCCTGCTCGGGCTTGCTTCCCATGAGAGCACCCGCGCGCCACTGCTCCAGCAGAAATGTCTCTATCGCTTCTCTTACGCTCGCCCACAGGGGCTCGTCGTCGGTCGCGAGCACGACCCACTCGAGCCCATTCTCACAAGCTGACCGCAGGCGGCATGAACGTGTCGGCACTGAACGGACCGCCGAACCAGCGCACGTACTCGCGATAACTCGTGACGAGCCGTGCCGCAAGCGGCCCGCGCTCCGTCTCACCGAGAAACGCCGCGGTGCTCGTCGGCGCACCTTGTATGGGGCGCACGTCCTTCGTTTCCGCGATCCCGACGGCCGGGGACGGGTATTCCGCCATCGTCAGGCGCTACTGAATGTTGAGCAGCTTCGCCGCCGTCCCGCCAAGCATTGCGATACGCTCTTCATCGGTGAATCCGGGCGTATTGATGATGTGATCGACGGGGTTCGGATTCCATGGAATCGGATGATCCGTACCGATCACGAGCCGATCCGTGCCGACTTCGGCCGCAAGGTGCCGCAACGCTTCGGACGTGAAAACGAGCGTGTCGAAATACATCGCGCGCAGGTATTCCGTCGGCTTCTTCTTGAGCTGGATCGCCGGATTGCACTGGTCGGGCCCAACGCGACAGGCGTGATCGGAACGCGGCGCATAGGACGGCAAATAGCCGCCGCCGTGCGCGGAGCAGAGCTTCAGATTCGGGAACCGGTCGAGCGTGCCTTCGAAAATCAGCTTCGACAGGCAGATCGTCGTATCGAGCGGATTGCCGATCGTGTTGGCGAGCCAGCCATTACCCGCCAGCCGCTTGTGCAGCTCCGGCGTGCTTTGCGGATGGATGAAGGTAAGCACGCCCAGGTCTTCGCATTTTTTCCAGAAGACGTGGAAGATCGGATCCGAGAAATCCTTGCCGGCACAGCTCGCGCCGACCGCGGGGCCTTTCAGCCCGAGCTTTTTCACGGCGTGCTCGAGCTGCTCGGCGGCGAGCTCCGGAAACTGCAGCGCGACGGAGCAGAACGCGGTGATGCGGTCCGGATAAGTCGCAGAAAATTCGGCGAGCCGCTCGTTGTTGATCCTCACCACTTCTGCAGCCTTGTCGCGATCGGCGGAATACCAGTACGGATTGATGCTCAGCACTTCGACGTCGATGCCTGTTTCGTCCATCTCACGGATGCGCCGGTCGCCGACCTCCGCAATGCCCGGTCCGCGCTGGGTTTCACTCTTGAGTCCAACCAGCGTCAGCGTCTCGGGAATGACGCAGTGACAGTGCACGTCGATTGTTTTCACTCTACGGCCGTTGACCGACACCTCCCGGCGCTTCGAAGCCGGCTTGGTTGCGCCCGCATCGGCCGCCGGCGGCGCGGCGTAACGCGATGCGCCACGCGTCTCGACCATGTTGCAGTCGGTGAAGACGATCGGCGGCATTGCGCCGGACGTACTGCTTTGCACCTGAGGACTCGTTTGCATCTCCTGCTCCTTTTTTTCGATCGAGATTGTGCCTGCGTCACGTGGATCCGCTAGCCTCCACCCGACGCTGCCGCGTCCTTGATGCCGGCTGCCTTCACGAGTTTGCCGAACTTCGCGTACTCCGATCGCAGGTAATCACGAAATTGCTCGGGCGTGCCGCCGGTGATGAGCGACCCGGCGGCCGTATGCCGTTCCTGGATGTCCGGCATCTGCAGCACGGCGCCGAGCTCCGCGTTGAGGCGCCGGACGATCGCGGCAGATGTGCGCGCCGGCACGCCGACACCGGTCCAGGACGAGTTCTCGTATCCCGACACGCCGGATTCCGCCAGTGTTGGCAGCTCCGGCACACCGGGAACGCGCTTCAGCGTCGTGACCGCGAGCGCACGCAGCCGACCCGCTTTGACGTGCGGCAGCGTCGTAATCGCTGTATTGAACATGACCTCGACGTGACCGCCGAGCACGGCGTTCATTGCGGGTGCCGCGCCTTTGTACGGCACACCGGTGATTTTCACTTTGGCGATGTAATTGAAAAGCTCGGCCGAAATGTGACTGTAGCCGCCGGTGCCGCCGGACGCGTAGTTGAGCTGCCCCGGTTTCTCCCGCGCGACGGCGATCAACTCCTGGACGCTTTTCACTGGCACATTCGGATGCACGACCAGGATACCCGGCGTGGTCGCAACTTGAATGACGGGCGTGAAATCTCTCAGCACATCGTATGGGAGCTTGTAGAGGTGCGGCGTCACCGCCCAGCTTCCAACAGTCGCATTGACGATGGTGTAACCGTCGGCCGGCGCGCGCGCGACGATCTCCATCCCGAGGACGCCCCCCGCACCGCCGCGGTTGTCGACGACGACCGGCTGCCCGAGCCGCGGCGCGAGCTTCTCCGCGACCATGCGGCTCTGAACATCGGGAGTGCCGCCCGGCGGGAAAGGCACGACGAGGCGAATCGGCCTGCTGGGGTATGGCGCGTCTTTGCCGCCCTGCTGAGCGGCCTCGGCCGCGGCCGCAGCGAGCGCACTCGAGAACACCGCT
>DASRIK010000657.1:0-4800 GCA_035650035.1 Burkholderiales bacterium
TACGGGATGTGCTGCATCTTGATGCCAGCGGCCTGCGAGAAGAGCTCCATCGCGATGTGGTTGTTTCCGCCGGTCCCCGAGGACGAATAGTTGAGAGGGCGCTTCTTGGCAACCGCGATGAACTCCTTCACGGTTTTCGCCGGCACCGACGGGTGGACGGCCAGCACGATCGGCGCACGCGCGATCATCGCGACCGGAACCAAACCACGTTCCGGATCGAAAGGGAGCTTCGCGCGGACCGCAACAGTGCCGGGATAGGAGGACGTGGTGCTCAGGAGTGTGTAGCCATCCGGCGCTGCTTTGGCGACGACCTCCGCGCCGATCATGCCGCTCGCACCGGGCCGGTTCTCCACGATCGCCTGGCGGCCCCAGGTCTCGCTCAGGCCTTTCGCAACAGCGCGCGCCAGGATGTCAGACGAGCCGCCGGCGGAGTAGGGCATGATGATCGTGACGGTCTTCGCCGGATAGCTTTCGGCGGCCTGCGTCCCCAATGGCATGACGGTTCCGACGACACATACGACGGTGTTCAACAGCACATTCTTGAGCTTCATGGTTTCCTCGGTTGTGGTTTGTTCAATTCTCCGGACCCGCGTACTTCCCGGCGGTCTCGGGGAACATCGCTTTGACGATTTTGAAGCGCGAAATATCCACGGTTGCATCGCGATGGAGAAAAAGAGACGCGTCGCGAAGGAGCTTCTCGATACCGAAATCGAGCATGACCCCATTGCCGCCATGCAGTTCCATCGCGTGCTGCACCACCTGGAAGATTTCGGTTGACGCGAACATTTTTGCCATGTTGCACAGGGCTTCGGCGTCGTGTGACCGTGCATCGACGGCGCGGGTCGCTTCGTTAAGCAGTGTGCGGACGGCGGCAAGCTTCGTCGCCATGTCAGCAAGGCGCATCGCGACCGCCTGATGCTTGATCAGTATGCGCCCGCCCTGGACGTAGTTCTGCACGTACTCGGCCGTGCGCTCGAACGCCGCCATGCCGACACCGAGGTTCTTCGCGGCCACGATGATCTTGCCGGGGCGGAAATAGACCCCGGCCTTGGTCATCGCGACGTCTTCCACGAGGCAGTGGTCCTTGGGCACGGCGCAATCCTCGAAGACGATTTCGCCGTTGTTCATGAAACGTCCGCCGACGGTCTCGTTGCAGCGCGCGACCGTGAGCCCCGGGGTATCCCGAGGCACGAGGAAGCTCGACGTGCCTTTGGTGATGCCGGCGCCGCCCTTCGTGGTCGCGTACACGACATAGAGCTTCGCGTCGTATCCGTTGGTGATGAACTGCTTGCGCCCGTTGATGACCCATTTGTCGCCTTTGAACTGCGCGCGTGTGTGCATCATCGCTTCGGGCACGTCGTAAGGAAGCCAACGGTCCGAGGCGCCACGCGGCTCGGTCAGGCAGTGAGCGAGCAGAAAGCTCGGGTCCTGGACGATGCGGGGAAACCAGCGCTCCTGCAGATGCCGCGGCGCGATGTTACGCAGGAGCAGCGAGATTTTCCAGATCTGGACGAGCTTGTCGGCAAGGCCGGAGTCGCCGCGGGAGATCTCCTCGGCGATCATGGCGTAAGTCTGTACTTCGGTCTTCGGATCGACCGGGGTTCCGCCGAACTCCTCCGGCACGCCCAGCGTTCGAACGCCGATCTTGTGGACGCCTTCCAGCAGCTCGACGGACGGCCGGTTTTCGGGTGTCATGTCCCATTCGAGCTTCCAGTTCTTGCGAATGAACGGCGTGACTTCGTTGTCCACGAACGCGCGGATGGTCGCGCGCATCATGCGTTGTTCTTCGGTCAGAGACCGCTCGATGGTTTCCTGCATTCTTCCTCCGCTTTATGAAAGGTACACTCGAGCGGCCCCCGTCGAGATGTGCGGATGTTCTAGCCTCCCGGGCGGGTGGTCAAGCGCGCCTGCGCTCGTTTTTTGCTAGCCGGCACTTAGGGAACCTCTGAACGAGTCCCACGCGAAGCGTGTCGGGACGAAAACGTGACAGAAGCGAGAAGCGCGACGCGCTAATACTTGGATAGACTTTCAAGCGTTTACCACCATGGCACTGGAACTCTACTGGAAGAAGCGCAACTTCGACATCACGCCCGAGCCCAAAGGGAAGGTCGTCAAGGGCACGTCGAAGGCGCTGAGCTACGTCATCCAGAAACACCGTGCGAGCCACATGCATTACGACTTCCGGCTCGAGCTGAACGGCGTGCTGTTGAGCTGGGCCGTGCCGAAAGGGCCCAGCCTTGATCCGGCGCACAAGCGCCTCGCGATGCAGACCGAAGACCATCCGATCGAGTACGGCGATTTCGAAGGCACGATTCCGCCGAAGCAGTACGGGGCGGGGACGGTGATGCTGTGGGACCGCGGTGTCTGGATACCGAAGGGCGACGACCCTGTAGCCGATTACAAGAAAGGGCGGCTCAAGTTCGAGCTGGACGGGGAGAAGCTCCTCGGTGGCTGGATGTTGGTCCGAAGCGGCGGCAGCAAGTACGACGACAAGCGATCGTGGTTCCTGATCAAGGAAAACGATGAGTACGCGCGACCCGGCGAACCTCTCGTTACCGATGAGCTTCCCGACAGCGTCGTGAGCGGGCGCAGTCTCGACGAGATCGCCGCCGATCCGGATCGCGTGTGGCATTCCAACAAGTCGGTCGCGGAGAACGTGAAGAGCGGCGCGGTACGAAAAAAAAAGCTCCGGCTCGACCTCGAAGCCGTAAAGGGCGCGGTTAAACGGCCGATGCCCGATTTCGTCGCGCCGGAGCTTGCGACGCTGGTGAAAGAACCCCCGCTCGGCAGCGAGTGGGTGCACGAGATGAAGCTCGACGGCTACCGCATGCTCTGCAAAGTGGAGGGCGGCGCGGCCCAGATGCTCTCGCGAAACGCGAAAGAATGGACAGGGACGTTCCGAACGGTCGAACGGTGCGTGGCGCGGCTGCCGGTCGACACGGCATGGCTCGACGGTGAAGTCGTCGTCATGGAGCCCGACGGGCGCACGAGTTTCCAGGCGCTACAGAACGCGCTCTCCGGCGAGCACGCGGCAAAGCTTCATTACTTTCTGTTCGATGTCGTGTACCTGAACGGTTACGACGTGCGGGCGGTGCCGCTGCTCGAGCGCAAGCGGCTGCTGAAAGCCGTGCTGGACGGCGCGCCGAGCACGCTGCACTACAGCGACCACATCGAGGGCTCTGGCGCGGAGTTTTACCAACAGGCGTGTGGCCTGAAGCTCGAAGGCATGATCTCGAAGCGCGCGCAGTCGACATATCAATCGGGCCGCTGCCGCGACTGGCTCAAGGTGAAATGCACCATGCGCCAGGAGATGGTGGTCGGCGGCTATACTGATCCCGAAGGCAGTCGCGCGGGCTTCGGCGCGCTGCTACTGGGCGTGTATGAACCCGATGGAAAGCTGCGCTATTCCGGAAAAGTCGGTACCGGGTTCAACGACGAAACGTTACGCACGCTGTACAAGAGGCTGCGTCCGCTCGAAACCAGTGAGCCGCCGTTCGCCAATCCGCCTCGCGGATACGAAGCCAAAGGGGCGCACTGGATCAAACCGGAGCTCGTGGCGGAAGTCGCATTCACGGAATGGACGAACGAAGGGACGTTGCGCCATCCGTCGTTTCAGGGTCTCCGTGAGGACAAGAAACCGCGAGACGTCGTGCGCGAACGGCCCGCAGACACGAAAGAGGTCGCCGACAAAACGGCTGCCCCGAAAGCCTCTCGCGCGCGTGCCTCCTCGAAAGCAACCGCCGGCAAAAAACCGGACCGCGTGAGCAAGTCCGCAGAGCCACCCACAGCGGAAGGCGAGGGCAATAGCGTTGCGGGTGTGAAGATCAGCAATCCGTCGAAAGTGCTTTATCCCGAGGACGGCATCAGCAAGCTCGACGCTGCAAAGTATTACGAAGCGGTAGCCGAATGGATACTGCCTCACTTGCGCAACCGACCGCTCACGCTCGTGCGCTGCCCGAACGGTTGGGAGAAATCCTGCTTCTTCCAGAAACACCCGGATGCCAAGGTGAGCGAGGTCATCGAGCGCGTGACGGTGCAGGAAAGCAAAGGCCCCACGCTTTACATGATGGCGAATTCTACGACCGCGCTCATCGCTTTGCTGCAGATGGGGGCGCTGGAGCTGCATCCGTTCGGCTCCCGTGCGCCGAAGCTCGGGTGCCCGGATGTCATCGTCTTCGACTTCGATCCGGCCGACGACGTGCCGTGGAGCGAGCTCGTCGATGCCGTCCGGCTTCTGAAGACCTTACTCGAAGAGCTGGGTTTTCAGACGTTCATCAAGACGACCGGTGGCAAAGGCCTGCACGTGGTGCTTCCCGTCAGGCCTGCGCTCGGCTGGGACGATATCAAAGCATTCACGAAAGCAATCGCAGAGCTCATGGTGCAGTCGTTTCCGGAGCGGTTCGTCGCCACGGTCACCAAAGCGAAGCGTCACGGCAAGATCTTTGTCGATTACCTGCGCAACGCCGAAGGTGCGACGGCAATCGCACCTTATTCGCTGCGTGCTCGCGCGCACGCGCCGGTCGCGATGCCCATTGCGTGGGAGGAGCTCGCGTCGGATATCCGGCGGGAGCATTTCAATCTGCGTAACGTGCCCGAGCGCCTTGCCAGGATGAAAAAAGATCCGTGGAGGGACTTCTTCGACGTGAAGCAATCCGTGACGAAAGCGCTGATGAAGAAAGTCGGGGCGGATTAGTACGTTAGAACCACCCCTCTTCCGGTGAGCGGGGGCGTCGAAGACGGGGGGTCCCCGTTCACGAAGCATTCCACCGCCGATTAGTACTCTCGTCCGAGAGTACGAGG
>DASRIK010000658.1:0-11185 GCA_035650035.1 Burkholderiales bacterium
CGCGGATACAAGGACAAGGCGCTGCAGCACGAATATCGCCGTGCGCACGCTGAGCGGCAGGACTGGGAGAGGTTCTACCCCGAGTACTGGCGCCGCTCGATGATCGACCTGCAGGCTCTCAGCCGCCGCGGCCGCGAGGCCGACCGACCGCTTGACGACATCGAAGCCTGGCTCAACCAGGAGCAAAAGGAGCTCAAACGCGATTTTCGCGAGCGCGCGTTCGGGGACGGCGGCTACCTCGACAACAAACCTTTCAGCTACGCCACGTCGATGCTCGCGCGGCGGCACGCAGACGTTCCGGTCTATCGCAAGCTCATCTATGTGGAGCCCACCCCGGAGCATCCCGAAAATGAGGCGACCGTCGGGACGAAACCCGCCGAGCGGCCCGATTTCGCTGAAAACGTACGCGCCGCTCTGCTCGATCTCCCGAGCAAGGAGATGATCCGCGAGGACATCGACCGCGTCCTCGAGCGTAACGCCCTTCTCGCGCGCGTGAGCAGCTACATGCGTGAGGTCGACGCGGATCTCGCTCGGCTCGTCGCGAGTGACACCACCGTCGCCGCCGAGGAAGGAGATCCCGTCAAGGTGGCCGGGCTGTCGCTGACGCACATGATTCAGCGCAACGGCCTCGCGTATGGAGCGTATCACCGTCTTCGCATCGATGACGTCTCCAGTGCCATTGCCGAGCTGATCACCCGGGCCGCGCAGCACGATCCACGATCGCACGCTTGCGGCGCGATACGTGCAGTCCTCGACGTGTGGCGGCAGACGCGGTATGCGCCGGATCCGGTCGAAGGCAAGCAGATGGAAAGCCAGTTCCTCGCGGAATTCGATTCGCGCTACGAACTGCGTCGGCTTGCTTTCCTCAACCGGCGCATAAACGAGCTCGCGCTCCTCGACGGCAAGGCCGAGCAGCTTCTCACGGCCTGGCTCACGGGGCGCGTCTCCGCGCCTGAACTGAAGTCCTGTATCGAGACGTGGCAGAAAGATGAACAGTGGAAACGCGACTTTCGTGCCCGGCTCCGCGCGACGAAAAAGGAGGCGAACGAGCAGCTTCGGGCGGTGCGCAAGTACGAGGAGCAGCTTTGCCAGTCGAACGAAACCGGCGACACCGATTTGACGCCCTTCGTGCGCCGCCTCGGCATCGACTGGGACAAGCTTGCCGAAATTCTGGAGAAAACGGGCAGGAAGCGCACCGAGCATGCAGAGCAGCTTCTCGATGGTAATCCGGACCGGGCGAAGGCGATCGAAGATCTGGTGCAGTGCCTGCGGACAAGGTCCGCAGCAATGCGGAAGAACTTGAACGATCTCGCGCCGGCCGACAGCGGGACAAAGGTCGACCTCGCAAACGGCGACTCCGTCGCTCAGGCGTGCGTACGCTACTACGCCGCGCACTTCTGGCGTTACGACATGGTCCTGTTCCCGGTGCAGTACGGAACCGGCTCGTCCGAGGCGAGCGAAGTCGAGATCTATCGCATCAGCCCGGAGGACGCCACGGCCCTCATCGACGAGCGCACCGACCCGCGCAAGCGTCACAAGCTCGCGGGCACGTTTCTCATGAACTTCGGGGCGTTTCTCGAGAAGACCTGGCGCGAGAACGACATGCTGTGGGGCCGCCTCGATGGCGCGGAACGGCTCATCACCGCGATCATGCCGGTCATCGATGAAGAGAATGGCGATCGTGCGCTTCGCAGGGATCTCATCCGGCACGCGCAGTCCGCCATCCTCGCTGAAGAGCTGAGCCTCGAGAAGCTCGACGAAATGCGTGGCCTGCTCGTCGAATGCCTCGCGACCGAGGCCCCGCGGCTCGGTAAGGAGCCGCGCAGAGAGCTTCTGAACGCGCTCAGGGAGCGGCTTAACCAGAAGGAGAACGACTTGCCGCTGGCGCTGCAGACGGTACTCACGGCGTGCCTGAGCGATAGGGACCAGCTCTGGAATTACTACAGCACGAGCTACGACGTGAACCGGCAACCGAACGCCGAGAACGCAGTGCGCCTGATCGCGCGCGGCACGCGCGTGACGACCTCGATGCTCGACGGCCTTGCCGCCAAGTATCGCCGCGATTTCAAGTCACTGGGCTGGATCGCCACGTTGGCGAGCGTCTTCTGGGGGATGGTCGAAGTGGCGGTGCCGAACAGCGTGGCGCATATCTTTTGGCGGCACTGGCTGAAGATCATCTACATTCTGGATGGCATTCTGATCGCCGGCGGCATCGCGCTCGGCAGACCGGAGGTGACGACGTTCGGCTGGGGTGCGCTCGGCGTCACTGTGGCGGCCACGCTCGCAGTCGCCGTGCTGAGCGACTTCATCGCCGGAGAGGGTCTGTCGCGCTGGCTGAATGCGGCGAAAGCAGTCGCGATCGTCATCG
This sequence comes from Burkholderiales bacterium, assembly GCA_035650035.1. Taxonomy (GTDB): domain Bacteria; phylum Pseudomonadota; class Gammaproteobacteria; order Burkholderiales; family SG8-41; genus JAQGMV01. The sequence goes on from DASRIK010000658.1 coordinate 2,369, forward strand.
CGCTCGTGCTGATGGGTGCGGGCTTTATGTACTTGCGGAGCATCCTGCCCAAGGTCGTCGAGCAGGTCGGTGGACTGGAATACCTGCGCGGGCTCGTGCTCGCCGCGATCGTGGCGCTCATCGCGCTGGCCGTGATCGCATCCGGCGCGCGGCTGGCCTGGCGTGCGATCCGGGCGCGAAGATGATCAGCCGAGCAGCGTTCGCACGTCGGTGATACGCCCCGTCACTGCCGCCGCGGCGACCATGGCGGGACTCATGAGATGCGTGCGCGAGCCCTTGCCCTGCCGTCCTTCGAAGTTGCGATTCGACGTGGATGCGCAGCGCATGCCCGGCGGCACGATATCGCCATTCATCGCCGCGCAGGCCGAGCAGCCCGAATCGCGCCACTCGAAACCCGCTTCGGTGAAGATGCGATCGAGACCTTCGGCCTCGGCCTGACGCTTTACCTGCGTCGAGCCTGGCGACACCCACGCAGGAACGATGGCTTTCCTGCCGCGGAGGATCGCGGCGGCCGCGCGCAGGTCTTCGATGCGCCCGTTCGTGCACGTGCCGATGAACGCACGATCGATGCGAATCTCGGTGACGGGCATCCCCGGCGTGAGCTCCATATAGCGCAATGCCTGCTCCGCATGCGCGCGTCGGTCGGCTCCAGCCAGTTCTTCCGGTGCCGGTATGCGCGCGGTCACCGCTAAAGCTTCTTCGGGCGTTGTTCCCCATGTCACCGTCGGCTCGAGCGTGCCTGCGTCGAGCGCGACTTCGCGATCGAACTGCGCATCGTCGTTGCCGGGGAGCGTGCGCCACCACTGAAGCGCGCGGTCCCAGTCCTTGCCCGCGGGTGCGAAGTCGCGGCCGTGAAGATATTCGTACGTGGTGTCGTCGGGTGCGACGAGTCCCGCGCGCGCGCCGGCTTCGATCGACATGTTGCAGACGGTGAGCCGTCCCTCCATGCTGAGCGCGCGTATCGCCGCACCTGCGTATTCGATCGCGTACCCCGTCGCTCCGCCGATGCCGATTTTCGCGATGACCGACAGGATCACGTCTTTCGCGCTTACGCCGGGCTTCAGCGTGCCGTCCACGACGATGCGCATGGTTTTCGGTTTTTTCTGCCACAGGCATTGGGTCGCAAGGACCTGCTTCAGCTGCGACGCGCCGATGCCGAACGCGAGCGCGCCGAATGCACCGTGAGTGGACGTGTGCGAATCGCCGCACGTGATCGTCAGGCCGGGCTGCGTGAGGCCAAGCTCGGGTCCGATCACATGCACGATGCCCTGCCGGGGATCGTCCATGCGGAGATACTCGATGGCGTTCTCCCGGGCGTTGCGCTCGTAGAGCTCGACCATCTCGCGGATCTCCGGATCGGCGATTCCCGCGATGCCGCGCTCGCGCCCAACGGTCGGGACGTAATGATCGGCGGTGGCGAAAGTCTGGCGGGGCTTGCGCACTTTCCGCCCTTCCTTCGCGAGCTGCGCGAACGCGTGGAAGGCGCCTTCATGCACCAGGTTGCGGTCGATGTAGAGCAGCGCTTCGCCCTCACGGCGAATGATGACGTGCTGCTTCCAGATTTTGTCGAAGAGAGTGCGGGCGGTGCTCATGTCGGTTCAGCATGATACCGCCCATCACGCAGCTGGTTCGACCGGCGCGCGCCGCCAGCCGCAGCGCTCAGCCTTTCGGGGGCACTGCCGTACCTGGCGTGCCTGTCCGGCGCGCGGTTCGGGCGGCGTTATACTTCAGCCGAGGAGGCTTTTTTCAGTGCGGATCCAGAATCAGTTCGACGTGCCGATCGCACCGCCGGACGCGTGGGCTTTTCTCATGAACATTCCGGCAACGGTGCCGTGTTTTCCCGGTGCGGAGCTCGTCGAGCAGGTCGACGAGAACAACTACAAGGGCCGCGTGACCGTGAAGCTCGGGCCGCTGACGATGATCTTCAACGGGAAGCTGCACATCGAGGATCCTGACGGAGCGGGCCACACGGGCACTGTCAAGGCGAGCTGGGCTGAAGCCAAAGGACGCGGCAATGCCACGACGGTCACGCGCTTTGCCTTGAGGGAGCACGAAGGCGGCACGCGCGTCGAGCTCGACACCGACGTGCAGCTCGCCGGTCAGGTCGCGCAGTATGGACGCGGCGCAGGCATGATCGCGGATATCTCGGCGCAGCTCACCTCGAAATTCGCCGACAACCTCCGCTCGCGTCTCAACGAGACCGCAATCGAGCATGGCGAGATCTCGGGCCTGTCGCTCGCGTCGCGCGCTTTGCTGAACCGGTTCAAGCGCTCCGCCGAATGAAGTAAAAATGGATTCCGGCGCACGCCGGAAGTCGCAGTACAGAAAAGAACGTCTGCATCCAGTCACGGGAGTAAAGCCATGCCCGACGATTCCATCGCCGCCGGAGGACCACGGACCACCGCGGCGCCCCGATTGGACTTTCAGGAGCATCTCGCGGACCTCGAGGCTCAGGGCCTGCTCGTGCGGATCGACCGCGCGATCAACAAGGACACGGAACTCCACCCGCTCGTGCGGTGGCAGTTCGTGGGCGGCGTTCCGGAGGACGAGCGCCGTGCTTTCATGTTCACGAACGTGGTCGATGCGAAAGGGCGGCGCTACGAGATCCCGGTGGTGGTGGGTGCGCTCGCAGGCTCGCCGCGCATCTACGCTGCAGGCATGGGCCGATCGGTGGAAGACATCGGCAGAACGTGGGTGAATGCAGTCAACAAGCCGATCCCGCCCGTCACGGCGACCGATGCGCCTTGCCAGCAGGTCGTGATCACGGGTGACGAGCTCAAGCGTCCCGGGGGCGGGCTGGCGCGCTTGCCCGTGCCCGTATCGACGCCCGGTTTCGACGCGGCGCCCTACCTCACCGCGACCTTGTGCGTCACGCGCGATCCCGAGAGCGGCATCCAGAACATGGGCACCTATCGCGCGGGGCTCAAAGCGACAGACCGCCTCGGGGTACGTATGGTCGCGCGGGTAGGCGGCGCCGGCGGTTATCTTCACTGGCTGAAATATCGCAGTCGCAGGGAGCTGATGCCGTGCGCGATCGTGATCGGCTGCGCGCCCGTCGTCTTCTTCACGGGCCCTCAGAAGCTCGCCATAGACACGGACGAGCTTGCGGTCGCCGGCGGGCTCGCGGGCGTGCCGATCAGAAAGACGAAATGTGTGTCCGTGGACCTCGAGGTGCCGGCCGATGCCGAGATCGTCATCGAAGGACTGATCGATCCCACGGTGCTCGAGCCGGAAGCGCCATTCGGCGAAAGCAACGGCTACGTCGCACTGGAGGCGTTCAACATGCCGATGCGCGTCACCGCGATCACGCACAAGCGCTCGCCGGTGTTCACGTCCATCATCAGTCAGGTCACGCCGAGCGAATCGAGCGTCGTGAAGAAAGTGGCCTACGAGCCCATGTTCCTTGCGCATCTGCGGGACACGCTCGGAATCAAAGCCGTACGGCGCGTGGTGCTGCACGAGCCTCTCACGAATCTGCGCCCGGTCATGTTCGTGCAATTCGCGCGCGGGGCGCAGCGAACCGAAGTCTGGCGCGCGTTGCACGGGGCCACGAGCTTTCGCGCGGACTGCGGAAAAATCGTGATCGCGGTGAGCGAGGACATCGACCCCGACCACAACATCGACGGCGTGTTCTGGTCGCTCGCGTATCGCATGACGCCGGCGGAGGACGTGCACATCGCACCGTACCGCCGTGGCGTGCAAGGTTCGCAGTACAACCCGGGCCAATCGGAATCGACGCTGCTCATCGACGCCACCCAGAAACGTCCGATGGCTCCGCTCGCGCTTCCCACGCGCGAGCACATGGAGCACGCGCGCGGGATCTGGGAAGAGCTTGGTCTGCCGGCGCTCAACGTGAGATCGACGTGGCACGGCTACACGCTGGGCGACTGGACGGACGTGTGGGAAACGTTCGCGCAGCGCACGATTCGCGGCGAGTGGGAGCAGAACGGTCTCCAGACGCTCGCGCGGCAGCGCGGCGGGCTCGAGCCGGAGACACCCGTGGGCAAGGTGGAAAAGGGGGAGGGGAGTGCCTAGGTGAAGCCGGCGCCGTTCACGTATCACGATCCGCGCTCGACGGCGGAAACGGTCGACATGCTGGCATCGCTCGAAAACGCGCGCGTCCTGGCCGGCGGGCAGTCGCTCATGCCGATGATGAATTTCCGCTTCGCGATGCCCGATCACCTGATCGATATCAACAAGGTAGCCGAGCTCGCATACGTCCGCGTCGAAGACGGCACGCTTCGCTGCGGAGCGATGACGCGTCAGCGCGATCTCGAATATTCGAACGACATCGGTGCGCGCTGTCCCCTTCTGCACGAAGCGCTTGCGCACGTCGGTCACCGGCAGACGCGCAACCGCGGAACGATCGGCGGATCGCTTTGTCACCTGGATCCGTCTGCGGAGCTCCTCAATGTGACCGCGCTGCTCGGCGGCACGCTGCACGCGGCATCGAAGCGCGGGGTCCGGGATATCGCGATAAATGACTTTGCAGTCGGATACATGACGACTTCTCTCGACCCGGACGAGCTCCTCGCGGGCGTGAGCCTGCCGCTTCCCGGACTGGGCGAGGGACACGCGTTCGTCGAGTTCGCGCGCCGCCGCGGCGATTTTGCGATCGTCGCCTGTTCCGCTCTGGTGGGGCTCGAACGCGATGGCAACATCGCGTCCGCGCGTGTCGCACTATCCGGCCTCTCGCATCGTCCGTTGCGGCCTGCTGCGATCGAGCGCGCGCTCGTTGGACAGAAACCCACGGCGGATACGTTCAAGGCGGCAGCCGCGGAAGCGGGCAGGATCGAAGCGATGGCGGACGCATACGTTACCGCCGAATACCGACAACATCTCGCGCGCGTGATGACGTATCGCGCGCTCGAGCAGGCCGCATCGCGAGCACGGGAGAAGGCGTATGCCTGACACGCGGGAGATCACGCTCACGGTGAATGGCAAGGAGTATCGGCGCGAAGTCGAGACGCGCCTCACGCTCGCGGATTTTCTACGTCACGAGCTTGGACTGACCGGCACGCACGTTGGCTGCGAGCACGGTGTCTGCGGGGCGTGCACGGTGCTCGTCGAGGGCCGCAGCGCTCGCTCGTGTCTCATGCTCGCCGTCCAGTGCGACGGTCTCGGCGTGAGCACGATCGAAGGCCTGGTGGAAGGCGGCGCCCTCAGTCCGCTCCAGCAGGCGATGCAGGATTGCCACGGGCTGCAATGCGGGTTCTGTACACCCGGCGTGCTGATGACGCTCACGGAATTCCTGCGCGAGCACACACATCCGACCGAGGCCGAAGTGAGGGAAGTCCTCACCGGCAATCTCTGCCGATGCACCGGCTACCAGGGCATGGTCGACGCGGCCCTGCTCGCGGCGAAGCGCATGCGCGGAGAAGCCGCATGAAAACGCCCGGGCTCAACGAATGGTTCGGCGCTGCGGTGAAGCGCAAGGAAGACCCGGCGCTCCTTCGGGGAGAAGCGAGGTTCATCGACGACATCCAGCTTCCCGGCACATTGCACGCGGCGTTCGTGCGGTCTCCCTACGCGCATGCCAGAGTCGGCCGCATCGATAAAACGGCCGCGCTTGCCACGCCGGGCGTACACGCGGTGATCGTCTTCGAAGACCTGCCGGACACCGTGCGCGAACGTCCGCTGCCGCTCCTCGTTCCGCATCCGGCACTCAAGCAGCCCTTCCTTCCGTTCTCGCTGGTGAAGGATGAAGCCTGCTATGCCGGCGAGCCGGTCGCGTGCGTCATCGCGGACAACCGCTATATCGCTGAGGACGCGGCGCAGCTGGTCGAAGTCGAATACGAGCCGCTCGCGGCGGTGAATGATTGCCGCGCCGCGCTCGAGTCTAGCTCGTCGCTTGTCCACCTCGGCAGCGATTCGAATATCGCGGCGCGCTTTCCAGTAAAGGTCGGCGACACCGATCGCGCCTTCGTTGGCGCGACGCACGTATTCCGGGAAAAGATCTACCAGCACCGCGGCGGGCCGTTCTTCATCGAATGCCGGGGCGCCGTCGCCAGCTATGACACGCCGACGTCCACGCTCACGCTGTATGTCGCTTCACAAGGCGTGCATCGCCTGAAGCGCTGCATGCTCGAGATGTTCGATGTGGGCGACAACGAAGTGCGCGTCGTCACCCCGGAGGTGGGCGGCGGCTTCGGACCCAAAGGCGCTTTCTATCCCGAGTACGTGAACCTGAGCGTGGCTGCACGAATGCTGGGCCGGCCGGTGAAGTGGATCGAGGACCGTCGCGAGAACTTCATGGCGACACACCAGGAGCGGGACCAGTACTGGGACATGGAAATCGCGGTGGACGCCAGCGCAAGGATCCTCGGGGTGCGGGGGCAGCTCATCCACGAGACCGGCGCGTACGTGCCGTGGGGCATCGTGCTGCCGTGGATTACCGCGACGACGGTCCCGGGACCTTACGTGATCCCCAATTTCAAGCTCGATGTGCTGTCGGTCTTCACGAACAAGATCCAGACGACGCCGGTCCGCGGCGCGGGCAGGCCCGAAGCGGTCGTAACGATGGAGCGGCTCATGGACCGCGTGGCTCGCGAGCTCGAGCTCGATCCCGCGGAGGTGCGCCGGCGCAATTTCATTCAGCCCGGGCAGATGCCGTACAACGTCGGGATCATTTTCCGCGACGGCCGTCCGGTGACTTACGACAGCGGAGACTATCCCGCATGTCAGGCAGGTGCGCTCGAAGCCGCCGACTACGACGGCTTTCGCGATCGACAGCAGAAAGCGCGAAGCGAAGGCCGCTACATCGGCATCGGTATCTCGAACGCGGTCGAAGCGACGGGCCTGGGGCCGTACGAAAGCGCGACAGTGCGTGTCGCGACGAACGGACGTATCGTCTGTTACACGGGTGCGACGCCGCAGGGGCAGTCACACAAGACGACGCTCGCCCAGATCGTCGCCGATCAGCTCGGCATCGACCCGCACGATGTCGACGTCGTGACGGGAGACAGCAGCAGCGTGTCACTCGGCATCGGCACGTTCGCTGCGCGCACGGCGGTGAACGCAGGCTCGTCGGTGCACGTCGCGGCCGCGGCGGTCGCGGACAAAGCGAAGAAACTCGCGGCCGGCATGATGGAATGTCTCGAGGAGGACCTCGAGCTCTCGGGTGGTTTCGTGCGGCTGAAAGGCCATCCTGACGTGAGGAAAAGCCTGCGCGAGCTCGCCGTGAAATCGATCGGCACGCCGGGCTTCTCCATGGCCGGCGGATTGCCGCCCGGCCTCGAGCACACGGCGCATTTCACGCCCGAGCAGTCGACGTACTCCAATGGCACGCACGTGGCGGAAGTCGAAGTCGATATCGAGACGGGCGCTGTGAAAATCCTGCGTTTCACGGTCGCGCACGATTGCGGCCGCGTGATCAATCCGCTCGTCGTGGACGGGCAGGTGATCGGCGGAGTCGCGCACGGCGTCGGCAACGCGCTTTTCGAGCGCATGGTGTACGACGACAACGCGCAGCCGGTCTCTACGAACTTCGGCGAGTATCTGCTGCCGCTGGCGACCGACGTGCCGCGGGTGGACCTCGTGCATTTCGAGACGCCGTCGCCGCTCAACCCGCTTGGGATCAAGGGCGCCGGCGAAGGCGGGACGATACCCGCGATCGCGGCGATCGCGGGCGCAGTCGAGAACGCGCTCGCAAATTTCGGAGTGACGATTTCCGAAGTGCCGATCACGCCGCAGCGGATCGTGGAACTTCTGGGGGAGCACGCCCTCGGCCGCACTGCATGACACAGGGGAAAGTAATGAGCGGATCACAGTTCAACGTGCGACTCACCGACGGGGTTGCGCGCGTCGATCTCGGCAGGCCTGAAGAAGGCAACGCGATGACGCGCGCGATGATGGTGGAGCTTGCCCGGCTGCTCGGCGACCTTGGGCGCGACGAGAGCGTTCGCGTCGTCGCCATCGAAGGCCGCGGCCCGCAGTTCTGCCGGGGTCGCGACGGCAAAGGCGAAAACCGCACGGGCATGACGCCGTACGAAGTACGCGTGAAGCTCATGGGCGCGGTCCTCGGCGTATACCAGGCGGTCGCCGACGTGCCGGTACCCGTGGTGGCGTGTGTACACGGCGACGCGCTCGGTTTCGGCGCGGCCATGGCCGTTGGTTGCGACATCACCCTTGCGGCTGGGAACGCGCGGTTCGCATTCCCGGAAATCGAGCACGACATCCCGCCGACCATGGCGATGTGCGCGGCGCTCGGAAAAGTGCAGTCGAAGGCGCTCACGTATCTCATCTACTCCGCCGAGCACATCGACGCGCAGCACGCCGTCGAACTCGGTCTCGCGAGCAAAGTGCTGCCGCAGGCGACCTTTGCCGCCGAAGCCGATGCATTTCTGACGAAGCTCGCGAGCCGTCCGCGGCTCGTGCTGGAGACGATCAAACGCTATCAGGCGAAAGCTTCACATCTCACGCCTGAAATGGCCTCCGAGTACGCGGGAACCCTGCTCGCGCTGGTGCGCTCGTGAAACGCGAGCAGTCGCGGACAGCCCGCAAGCTCGCCGACACGCATCACGCGCTCGACGTCGCGGCCGTCTTATTCGTCGTCCTTGCTGCAGTCCCTGGCCTGCTGACCGCGGGCACCGCTCGTGCGCAGGACAAATACCCGGCCCGCGTGATTCGCATTGCCACGGCGGCGCCGGGCAGCAATCACGATTGGGGCGCGCGGGTCACCGCGAGCGAGCTTTCTTCGCGACTTACCCAGCGCGTGATCGTGGAGAACCGCGGCAGCATTGCCGTCGAGCACGTGGCGAAAGAAGCGCCGGCGGACGGCTATACCGTGCTGTTCTACGGCGCGTACGTATGGCTGCA